>NZ_LVCU01000402.1:0-1658 GCF_001647185.1 Rhodococcus sp. EPR-147 | reverse complement strand
CGGTGGTCGAGACCCTCATGTATCCCAAAACGGCGCTCACGAGGATGACTGTCTCAGAAACGGCCGACAAGGCACAGGCGGCGCGTCAGAGCTTGAGACAGGTTTCTGAGACACATCACGATTGAGTCTCGATATCGATCCTGTCAGTTTCAGGAGTCGCGTTCACTGTGTCAGAAGTCGAATGCACTGAGCGCCAGCAATTGATGTGGGTTCGGCTCCTACTCCGGCTCGTCGGCGTTAGTGTTGCCTATGGGCATGTCGAAAGTGGTACCTGCGCTGCCGGTACGAGACATCGACACCGCTGTAGAGATATACGTCCGCGCGTTCGGCTTCACGACCCGGTACACCGACCCGACTTTCGCGAGACTTACCCGCGACGACGTCGAGATCCACTTGTGGGCCGCCGACGACGACAGCTGGAATACCCGTTCAGACCCTGCGGCATGGCCGGTATGCAGCGGAGCCGAGACGTTCCTTGCCGGCACAGCCAGCTGCCGCATCGCCGTGGACGAGATCAACGACCTTTACGCCGAGATGTCCCGCGCGGGAGTGCTCCATCCCGCAGACGCGGGTCGTCCCGTCTCGACGGACTGGGGAACGACGGAGTTCGCAGCTGTCGACACCGACGGCAATCTGATCACTTTCCATACCGATGAAAAAAGCCAACACGAGCCCACCACGGCAGGCAACGGCGCACCCTGACCGCACCCTCGAGCAGAAACTCGATGACCCGGACGTCCGTCGACGCGCTACGCGTGGTCATCGTCCTGAAATAAGCGCATGCTGGACTTGTCCACCCGCGCGCAGTCAGGCGACGGTCAGATAGATCAACGCGACATTGAGTGCGACGACGATTCCCGCGATGAGCCATGCCGCGTATGCCGGGATCCGGTGATTGACATCGCCGCCCATCAGGATGCGGTCCGAGGTGAACCGCACCAAGGGAATGAGCGCGAACGGAATACCGAAGGACAGGACGACTTGTGAGACGACCAGTGCCCGACTGGGGTCGACCCCCGCGGCCAGAATTGCCAGTGCGGGAACAAGTGTCACCAGTCGTCGCACCAGAATCGGAATGCGCTGACGTAGTAGGCCGTCCATGATCATCGCGCCGGCGTATGCCCCGACCGATGTCGATGCCAGGCCCGAGGCCAGCAGGCCCACCGCGAACAGCAGCGCTACCACCGGCCCCAGAGTGTCTCCTACTGCTGTGTGAGCTCCTTCGATGGAATCGACGCCCTCTCGGCCTCCCAGCGTCGAGGCCGCCAACAGCAGCATCGACATGTTCACTGCACCGGCCAGCAGCATCGCCAACCCGACATCGATCCGGGTGATCCGCAACAACCGCTGCCGGACAGGCCCTGCCTCGGGGTGTCCGTGCCGGTCACGTGCAAGGCCGGAGTGCAGATAGACCGCGTGCGGCATGATCGTCGCACCGAGCATAGCGGCGGCTATCAATACGCTTTCCGCGCCGTCGAACCGCGGAATCAACCCGGCGGCAGCGGCGGTGAACGATGGCGGTTCCACGACGACGCTGGCAAGAAATCCGACGGCGATGACACCGAGTAGACCGAGAATCACGAACTCGAACGGGCGCTGGCCCCGGCGATCCTGGACCAGCAACAAGATCATCGATACGGCTCCGGTGATGAGGCCGC
>NZ_LVCU01000401.1:0-4353 GCF_001647185.1 Rhodococcus sp. EPR-147 | reverse complement strand
TTCTGCTTGCCCCCAATATGCCAGTCGCACACTCTTGCTCGACTTCTCGCGGACCACTTCGGGCAGTGTCATTCCGGTGACGATGCCGAGTTTGGCGGAGAGGAACTGCACGAGGCCGGCCATCACGTTCGCGGCGACGATCACCCAGACCAGCAGGTACCCGAACTGCGCGCCGGCGCTGACGTTGGAGGCGACATTGCCGGGGTCGACGTAGGCGATCGCGGCGACGAAAGCAGGACCGAGCAGAACGAGGCCAGACCGAAACCTCGAGGGCGGCCGAGACGATCGGCGCTGCAGCACAGACATGACCACACCCTCCGGCACCAACAATATGTCAGAACCCTGAAAATATAGTTCGGCCTCCCGAACAATGCAATGCGGCGTGGCGGTTCGGCGACATCACGATCAGATGGGCAGGATCACTGCACTGACGAATTCGTTGCGGATCCAGGCGATGAACAACCCCCACACCCCGGTCAGCAGTGCGATGCCGACGGCGATCATGATGACACCGCCCGCCACCTTGATCCTCTGAGAGTTCCTCCGAAGCCACCCCACACCGCGCATCGCCGAACTCGAACCGAACGCAAGAACGACGAACGGTAGGCCGAGTCCCAGGCAGTACGCGACGATGAGAGTGACCCCGCGGGCTGCGGTTGCACCTTCGGTGCCTGCCGCCACGGACAGCACGCCGGCAAGGGTCGGACCCAGGCACGGCGTCCAGCCGAGCGCGAACACCCCACCGAGCAGCGGCGCTCCTGCAAGGGACGAGATCTGCCGGGGTGCGAATCGGGTGTCGCGTTGCAGTGCGGGTATCAACCCGATGAACGCCGCACCCATGATGATCGTGATGACCCCGCCCACGCGTTGGAGTACTTGCTCGTTGATGCGCAAGGTGCCGATGACTCCGAAGACCGAGGCTGTGGCGAGGACGAAGACGATGGTGAACCCGGCGACGAACAACGACGCTGCACCGGCCACACGCCAGCGATTCACGAGACCCGTCGACGACGTACCGGCGGTCGCGGTGCTGGGTGTCCGGGCATCGGCTGACTGAGCCTCGCAGGCCGATTGGGTGCCGCGGGCTGATTGGGCGTCGCGGGCTGATTGGGCGTCGGCGCCGGCGATGCCTGCCAGGTAGGACAGGTATCCCGGCACCAGCGGCACCACGCACGGTGAGGCGAACGAGACCAACCCGGCGAGCATGCATGCCGCGATCGCCAGCAGTAGGGGCCCACTCGATGCCGCGTTCTGGAACGTCGACCCGATGTCTTGGGCGAGAAGAGTCGTCATTCCGCGGCTATCCGTTCGACGACGGGAAGCAGGTCTTCGGTGAGCAGGGCTCGCATGAAGACCGCGGCCACCCGGTGCTGGCGATCGAGTACCAGCGTCGAGGGAATGACGCTGGTCGGATAGTTCCCGCCGAGGGCGATCAGCGTCCGCATCGAGGGGTCGTAGATCGAAGGGTAAGTGACGTTGTTGTCGACCACGAAGTCCTGCGCTTTGTCCTTCTGCGGATCTCGGACATTGATACCGAGGAACTGCACACCGCGCTCACGGGTGGCCTCGTAGACCTCTTCGAGGTCGTCGGCTTCGCCGCGGCAGGGGCCACACCATTGACCCCAGAGATTGATCACGACGACCTTTCCGTCGTAGTCCGCCAGAGCGGTCGTCTTGCCCTCCTCCATCAGATCGGGGCCGGCGAGCTCGCCTATGGTTCCGCGTGTTTCGGGAGGGTCGTAGACGATGTCGGTTCGGCCACCGGGCGCGACGAAGTCGAAGCTCCCGCCGGACGGTGCAGCGTCGGCACCAGCGGAGCATCCGGAGATCAGTAGTACGACGGCAAGAATCGATCCGATTGCCGCGGTGGGCGTGCCGCCTTGTCGTCGAGTACCGACCCACACGGGTAGGAAACGTGTCATGAGGTGAAGTCCTTTATTGCAGTGCGGATCTGGTCTGTCGTCTCGAACACTGTCGGGTCGGTGATGCGCTCGATCGTTCCGTCCGGGCGGACGAGAAAACTCAGGGGAAGGACCGGCGGTGCCGAGAGCGCGTCCTGGACGCTGCCGCCGTCGATGTAGTTCGGATAGCGGATGCCCAGTTGCGTGAGCAGCGCGGCCGCGTCCGCGGGTCGGTCCTCGACGTTGATTCCGATGACTGGGATCGCGTCGGGTTCTGCGGCGTAGGCATCGACTACGGGCATCTCGGTGCGGCACGGGCCGCACCAGGATGCCCACAGGTTGATCAGCGTCACCTCGCTGCCGAGAACGTCGACGAGATCGACATCGTCGGCACTGCCGATGCAGCGCGCCATCACTCCCGCCAGCGGCCCACCTTCGTGTGGCACCGGCTGCGGACACAGCGGTAGCGCTGTTGCTCGTGCCGCGTCATCCGGCGGGCGGGACAGTGTGGGTTCGGGTCCGACCGGCGCGACATTGTTGGCGATGACGTCGGATGGGCCGCCCTCGACGCCACCGGAGCGGGGCCACAGTGCGACGATCGATGCAACGACAACGACGAGCATGACGATCGACCAGCCGCGCGTCATCGCCGTGACCTTCTTTCTCGAGAGATCGGCAGAGGGGCGAACGGTACGTCGCGGATCATAGGAGCGTGGACCAGTACGACCAGAAACGCTGCGCGATCAGGGCGATGAGGACGAGAAACCACACGGTCAGCGCAATCGAGTGATTGCGCATCAACACTCCCGCCCACTGCCGCCGGCCCGCACTCGGAGCCCCGCGGTCGAGGTTGCGCAGCGTGACGTACCAGAAGATCGGTACGGTGACCGCCCACACCGCCATGCAGTACGGGCACAGCGCGCCGATGTCGTAGAGGCTCTGCACGATCAGCCAGTGCACGAAGACCGCAGCAGCAGTGACACCGACCTGCAGTGCACTCCAGAACCACTGCGCGAACACGGCTCCGGCGAGCAGGGCGGCACCCACTGCCGCCACGACGGCGAAGCCCGCGATCCCGAGAAGGGAATTGGGAAATCCGAACGCAGACGCCTGCGGGGTGTCCATCACCGATCCGCAGTTGAGTACCGGATTGATACTGCAGGTCGGGGCGTAGGCGGGATCGAGCGCAAGGGCGAACTTCTCTACCGTGAGTACGAACGCGGCGGCCAGTCCGATCACGCCTCCTACCAGCAGCAGCCAGGGCAGGCTTCGGGCGAACGGTCCGCTGCGTCGGGTGAGAGCGGCTGCGCGGTCAGCCGAGTGCAGCGTCGAGGGCATCGGTGAGGTCTCCGTAGGTGGTGGGTTCGATCTTGGTGCCGTTGAGGAAGAACGTCGGGGTGCCCTGGACGCCGAGCGCGATCCCGTCGGCGACGTCGGCCTCGATGCGTTCGAGCGTCGCAGGGTCGGTGTAAGCGGCATCGAAGGCGCTCATGTCGAGTCCTTGCTCGACGGCGAAGCTCCGAAACAACTCGTCCTGCGGAACCTGCTGTTCGCCCCACTGCGCCTGCGTCTCGTACATGCGCTGATACATGTCCTCGAAGCCGCCCTGCTGTGCTGCGGCTTCGACAGCGCGTGCGGCGCGTTCGGCATTGAAGTGCGAGGCGATGGGAAAGTAGCGGGCCACGAAGCTCACCCGGTCGCCGGACTCCTCACGCAATTGTTCGATCGCTGGGTAGACAGACCGGCAGGCCTCGCACTCGAAGTCGAGGAACTCCACGAACGTGACCCGGCCGTCGGGCACCGAGTTCAACCGATGACTGTTCTCGCGCACCGCGATCGAGGCAGGGTCGGCGGCGGCCTGCTCGGCGGCGGCAGCATCCGGCGTGCCCGATCGGTCCACCACCAGAAATACAGCCAACGCGGCGGCGAACACGACCACCAGGGACAGGGAAATCTTCAACGCTCGGCTCATACAACTACCTTCTCGACTCGTTCGGACTGATCAACGGGCCCGATATGGGCGTTTCGACCCGTTGTGAGACTAACAATCGTACGAACGTCGACCGAAAGGTCTTCCCTGACGATCGCATGATTGTTAGATTGTGCCCATGGCCTTGGAACCTTTGGACTCGTGCGATCTGTTGTGTATGGACCTCCCTCACGCCGAGAGGGTGCGCGCAGCCTTGCCTGCTCTCGGCGATATCGAACCGGTCGCCGACGCTGCCCGAGCTTTCGGTGACCCCACCCGACTGACCATCGCGCTCGCGTTGAACGCCGGCGGGCAGATGTGCGGCTGCGATGTTGCGTGGATCGTGGGACAGAGCCAGAAGCTGGTCTCCCACCATCTCCGCAAACTCAAAGCCGCGGACGCCGTCACATCGAACAGAGAGGGAAAGTTGGTCATGTATTCGCTCACCGATCGCGGCGCCCGACTGCTCTCGATACTGACCGA
>NZ_LVCU01000400.1:0-3768 GCF_001647185.1 Rhodococcus sp. EPR-147 | reverse complement strand
GACCACCGAACCGGCCGCCGACGGTACGGGCACGGCAGGTCCGGCTCCGACCGACGTACCCCAGAGGTTGTGGCAGGTCCGCGAGCTGCAACTCGCATCGGTAGCCGCGATCATCCTCGCCGCATCGTGGTTGCTCGGTCGAACGGGTGCCGATGCGGTCGCGACCGTCGGCGGTCTGATCGCTGCCGCGATCGCGGCCGTCACCTTCGTTCCCGCGACGGTGAGAAATCTGCGACACGGCCGCATCGGTGTCGGCACGCTGATGACGATCGCGCTCCTCGGTGCCATCGCATTGGGCCAGATCCCCGAGGCCGCGATGCTCGGCATCCTGTTTTCCGTCGCCGAGGGACTCGAGGAGTACGCGGTCACCAAGACCCGCCGCGGACTACGCGCACTTCTGTCCTTGGTGCCGCCGACAGTGTCGGTCCTGCGCGGTGGAACCGAGCAGGCCCTGCCCCCCGACGATGTCGTGATCGGGGACACCATGGTGCTGCGACCGGGCGAGCGAGCTGCCACGGACGGCACCATCGCACGCGGTTCGACGAATCTGGACGTGTCCGCGATCACCGGCGAGTCCGTGCCCATCGAAGCCGGTGTCGGCGACGAGGTGCATGCCGGTGCCATCAACGGCGGCGGAGCCATCGAGATCACCGTCACCGCGCCGGCATCGGAGAGTTCGCTTGCGCGCATCGTCCGCATCGTCGAACAGGCCCAGGACCGCAAAGGGGCCGGCCAGCGGCTCGCGGACCGGATCGCACGTCCCCTCGTGCCTTCGATCATGATTCTCGCCGCCCTCGTCGCCGGCGTCGGTGCGGTGCTCGGTGACCCCATGTTGTGGCTCGAACGCGCACTGGTGGTCCTGGTCGCGGCATCACCGTGCGCGTTGGCCATCTCGGTGCCGCTGTCGGTGGTGGCGGCGATCGGGGCTGCGAGCCGCAACGGGGCATTGATCAAAGGCGGTGCAGCAGTAGAAGAGCTGGGCCGCATCCGCGTCGTCGCCGTGGACAAGACCGGCACCCTCACCGCAGGACGACCGGAGGTCGTCGACGTCGTCACCGCTGCGGGAATCGGCCGCGACGCCGCGCTGGCCGTTGCTGCTGCGCTCGAAGCGCGCAGCGAGCATCCACTCGCCCGCGCCATCCTCGCTTCCGTATCGACCGTCGCGGCAGCCGATGATGTCACTGCCATCGCCGGACACGGCCTGACCGGCACCCTCGACGGAGCCGCGATCAGGCTCGGGAAACCGAGCTGGTTCGACACCCACCCCAGCTCCGAGGAGTTCCGCGCCGACGTCGCTCGTCTCCAAAGCAGCGGTGCCACAGTCGTTCTCGTCGAACGCGCCGGAGTCCTGATCGCTGCGATCGCCGTCCGCGACGAACTGCGGCCCGAGGCCGCCGAGGCTGTCCGCCAACTCACCGCGCTCGGTATCGACACTGCGATGCTCACCGGCGACAACGCACTCACTGCGCAGGCCCTGGCGACCCAGGCGGGTATCACCGCCGTCCACGCCGAACTACTGCCCGAGGACAAAGCGGCCCTGCTCGCCGACATCGCGGCCGGACGCAAGATTGCCATGGTCGGCGACGGCATCAACGACGCTCCCGCCTTGGCGACCGCAGATGTCGGTATCGCCATGGGCGCAATGGGAACCGACGTTGCCATCGAGACCGCCGATGTTGCCCTCATGGGGGAAGACCTCCGGCATCTACCGCAGGTGCTGGCCCACGCTCGGCATGCCCGCGGCATCATGGTCCAGAACATCGCCCTGTCGATCGCGATCATCGGCGTGCTCGTCCCACTGGCTGCCACCGGCGTCCTCGGTTTGGCGACTGTGGTGCTCGTCCACGAACTCGCCGAAGTCCTGGTGATCGCCAATGCGATTCGTGCCGCCCGCACCACACCGTTGGACGGGTTCGTCCCACCGCCTACGGCATCCGGTGCCCTCAATGTCACGATCGCACCCGCAGCGGCCTTCGAGGATGCCTGCTGCGCTCCGGCCCCGACGCCGAGGAACGCTGCGCCTCTCGCATCTGGGAACCTACTGGCCGCCACCACCGCACCGTCACCCTCGGCGATCGGAGCAGACGACGGCAGCAGCTCCGGGTGCTCGGATGGATGTACCTGCTGCACATCGACTCCCGCGCGAAGCGAACTCGGTCAGGGAAGGTAGAGACCTGCGGGCGGTGATCGGACTGCATGCAGGCTCTACGGGATCGACATGACCCCAGCAGCAGCGGCATCGACAACAGAGGTGCGCTGGCACCACCTCGAACGAACACACATCCTCTCGCAGCACTATCCGTGATTGCATGCTCTCAACCACGCCGCGATGGTGAAAGCTGCGGCGGTAGAACATGATCGGCGCGAATCCTGGGGTCAGGTGATCCGGATCGTGATCGCTGCTCCAGGATCGTGGTCGGGGCGATACCCGGCCGGTAACACCGGCCGGGTCGAGGCGGGACCGATGTCGCCGATGCCCATTCCGCAGGACCGTACGGACGCGCTGAGAGGCAGATAGCGGTCATCAGTTCAGGCCTGCGTAGGAGTGCAGGCCGGAGACGACCATGTTGATGATGAACAGATTGAACAGCATCGCCACGAATCCGGCGATGTTGATCCATGCTGCGCGGGTGTTGCGCCACCCGCTGGTGGCGCGGGCGTGCAGGTAGGAGGCGTAGACGATCCAGGTGATGAAGGAGACCGTTTCTTTCGGATCCCAGCCCCAGAACCGGCCCCACGCGGCTTCGGCCCAGATAGCGCCGAGGATGACGCCGACGCCGAAGAGCGGGAAGGCGAAGATCGTGGTCTTGTAGGCCACGATGTCCAGTGTCTGCGCGGAGGGCAGGCGGGCTGCGATCCGGCTCACGCGGCTGCCCGAGTCCTCGGGATGCTTCATGCGGATCAGGAACAGTATGCTCGCAACCCCGGAGATCAGGAACACCCCGCTGCCGAGCGAGACGATGGAGACGTGCACCGGCAGCCAGTACGACTGCAGTGCCGGTACCACCGGTGCTGCGTCGGCGTACAGCACGGTGCCGGCGACGAACAGCAGGATCAACGTCGGCACCAGAACGAACAACCACAGGGTGCGTAGCTGCGTCGAGCGCAGCACCACCAGTGCAGCGACTACACCTGCTGCGCAGGTGACCGAGACGAATTCGTACATGTTGCCCCACGGCGGCCTGCCGGTGGCGATCCCGCGAAGGATGATCGACCCGATATGCAGGGTCAGTGCCACCATCACCAGCCCGAGTCCGCTACGCCCGAAACGTTCGGATGGAACTCGCCGGGGTGCGTCGGGAATGCGTCCGGGCGTCGTCGACGTGGCAGCAATGATCCGAGCACGAAGTCGCTCCGTATTGTGCAGTTCCGCGCTACGGGTCGTTGCGAGCTGTGCGAGGAATGCGATCGCGGCGAGGAGATAGACCACGAAGGCGGTCTCGAAGCTGATGTCGCTCCACCGGGCGAGGGTGTCGTCGATCGGCATGGTGCTACACCGTTTCTCTGTCGTGGTTCTCGGACGGGCTCTGCGTGTGCGGCCAGATCTTCAACCGAAGGGTCTGGAATTCCGGTCCCCAGCCGGCGTGATCGGTGCGAGCCAGGCCACCCATGTCCACTGGCGAGAGACCGCGCTCGCCGGGGTGGACCCGGAACCAGACACGGCGACGTGTGATGACCAGGGACACCAGTAGTCCGGTCATCATCGTGACCGCGAACACGAGCACCCACCGCTGCGCGGGGTCGTATCCGACCTGGAGGTTCGCGAAT
>NZ_LVCU01000399.1:0-25977 GCF_001647185.1 Rhodococcus sp. EPR-147 | reverse complement strand
CCACCGACGCGCCGGCGAACTGCGATTCGATGCCGGGTACTTCGAGCTGGGGCGGCAGGTCGCCGAAGGTGTTGAACGTGACGCCCGAGTTCGCCCCGAGGGACACCGTCGCCAAGGCCTTGGTTCTGTCTTTCGAGATCAGAAATTCTCTGCTGACCGGGTCTGCGGTCCAGTACGAGTTGACGTTGCCGAGGGTGTATCGACTCGTGAACTCGTCGATCGTCGCTTGCACTCGGGGGCCGATGTCGTCGATCGTCTCGCCCTCGGGTGCGGTGTAGATCGCCACGATGTCGGGAGTCGGTTGGCCGATGCCCTGTACGAGCCGTGCCACCTCGGACGATTCGCTGCCGGCGTCTGCGTAGCCGCCCTCACTCAGTTTCGAGAAGACGCTCAGTCCCAACACCCCGCCGACTGTGACGACGGCGACGACGACAGCCAGCACCCATCGTTTGTGCGATACGACGAACGAGGCCCAACGGGTCACGACGGTGCTCCGGCTCTGTGGAAGGGGTCAGTGGCGACTCGACTGTAGTTGATCGTGTCGGACCCTCGTGCTCTCATTAGAACAAGTGTTCGATGTAACGGCGATGTGGTGAGGGGAGGGCTCGATGGGATGGAACGACGGACCACCCACGTGGTCGGAGATGGAGCGCGTCCTGTCCGGACGTCCCAAGCCGGCGGCCGAGGGCGACGGCGGCGACAGCCCGGCTTGGTCGCGAAAGAGGGACGTCTACGACCGCACCATCGACAAGCCCGTGCTGTCCACGACGCCGTATGCAGAATTGCATGCGCACTCGGCGTTCAGCTTTCTCGACGGTGCCTCGCAGCCCGAGGAGATGGTCGAGGAGGCGGTACGCCTGGGCCTCGAGTCCATCGCCATCACCGATCACGACGGTTTCTACGGGGTCGTGCGCTTCGCCGAGGCAGCCAGAGCTCTCGGCATCGGAACCGTGTTCGGTGCCGAACTCTCACTGGACACACATCGATCCCGAGCCGGGGAGACCGATCCCGACGGCACTCATCTACTGGTGCTCGCTCGCGGCCAGGAGGGGTATCGCCGGCTCTCGCGTCGGATCGCGGCCGCACACCTGGCCGGCGGAGTCAAAGGCAAGCCGCAGTACGACATCGACGAACTCACCGAATCGGCGGGCGGGCACTGGCAGATTCTCACCGGTTGCCGAAAGGGTCATGTTCGGCAGGCGCTCTCGCGCGGTGGTCCGGAGGCGGCCGAGTCCGCGCTGCGCACTCTCGTCGATCGCTTCGGGGCCGATCGCGTCACCGTCGAACTCACCCGGCACGGAATCGCCGACGACGACGAGCGCAACGATGCGTTGGTGATGCTGGCTCGAAAGTACGGTCTTCCGACGATCGCGACCACGGCCGCGCACTACGCCAGTCCGCGCAGTAGGAGATTGGCCATGGCGATGGCCGCTGTGCGCGCTCGGAGCAGTTTGGACGAGGCTGCCGGTTGGTTGGCACCGACCGGCGGCGGACATCTACGGTCCGGAGCGGAGATGGCGGAACTGTTCGAGCACTATCCGGGCGCGGTGCGCGGTGCCGTCGAGCTCGGTCGTGAGTGTTCGTTCGATCTGAAGCTGATCGCGCCACGCCTCCCGCCCTTCGAGGTGCCCGACGGGTACACCGAGAGCAGCTATCTGCGTCGACTCACGTTCGAGGGAGCCGCCCGTCGGTACGGCTCGCAGTCGGCGAACCCGGCGGCCTATTCGCAGCTGGAGTACGAGCTCGACATCATCGAGAGGCTCGAATTCCCCGGCTATTTCCTGGTGGTCCACGACATCGTCCACTTCTGCAAGACACACGACATCCTCTGTCAGGGAAGAGGTTCGGCGGCCAATTCGGCTGTCTGCTTCGCGATCGGCATCACCAACGTCGACCCGGTGGCGAACAAGCTGCTGTTCGAGCGGTTCCTCGCACCCGAGCGCGACGGGCCGCCGGACATCGACATCGACATCGAATCCGATCGTCGAGAAGAGGCGATCCAACACGTCTACGCCAAGTACGGCCGCACTCATGCCGCTCAGGTGGCCAACGTCATCACTTACCGCGGCAAGTCGTCCGTGCGAGACATGGCCCGTGCGCTCGGCTTCTCACAGGGGCAGCAGGACGCATGGAGCAAGCAGATCACCCGCTGGTCCGGAATCGGTGATCAGGAGGGCGACGGTATTCCCGAATCGGTTCTCGAACTCGCGCGGCAGATCGAGGGCTTCCCGCGGCACCTCGGCATTCACTCCGGTGGCATGGTGATCTGCGATCGGCCGATCGCCGACGTCTGCCCGGTGGAATGGGCGACGATGGAGAATCGCAGTGTGCTCCAGTGGGACAAGGACGACTGTGCCGCAGTGGGTTTGGTGAAGTTCGACATGCTCGGGCTCGGCATGCTCTCGGCGCTGCACTACATGATGGACCTGATCGCCGAGCACAAGGGCATCGATATCGAACTCGCCTCGATCGACCTGTCCGAGCCCGCGGTGTACGAGATGCTCCAGCGGGCCGATTCGGTGGGAGTGTTTCAGGTGGAGTCCCGTGCGCAGATGGCCACTCTGCCGCGGCTCAAGCCGCGCAACTTCTACGATCTGGTCGTCGAGGTCGCCTTGATCCGTCCCGGCCCGATCCAAGGTGGTTCGGTGCACCCGTACATCAAGCGCCGCAACGGACTCGAACCGGTGATCTTCGAGCACCCGTCGCTCAAGAAGGCGCTCGATCGAACCCTCGGAGTGCCGTTGTTCCAGGAGCAGCTGATGCAGATGGCCATCGATGTCGCCGGTTTCAGTGCCGCCGACGCCGATCAACTGCGCCGCGCCATGGGATCGAAGCGATCACCGGAGAAGATGGAGCTGCTGCGCGGCCGATTCTACGACGGGATGCGCGACCTGCACGGCATCATCGGCGCAGCTGCCGACCGAATCTACGAAAAGCTCTCTGCCTTCGCCAATTTCGGTTTCCCCGAGAGCCATTCGCAGAGTTTCGCGTCGTTGGTCTTCTATTCGTCGTGGTTCAAGTTGCACCATCCGGCTGCCTTCTGTGCAGGCTTGCTGCGCGCCCAACCGATGGGCTTCTACTCACCACAGTCCCTGGTCGCCGATGCCAGGCGACACGGCGTGCTGGTACACGGTGCCGATGTGAATGCCAGTCTCGGGCACGCGAATCTCGAGGGAAACGGCCTCGAGATTCGCATGGGGTTGGCGGACGTGAAGTTCATCGGTACTGCACTGGCTCAGAAGATCGTCGATGCGCGAGACTCACACGGGCCCTACACCTCGTTCCTGGATCTGACCGGACGCGTCGAACTGTCTGTGGCACAAGCGGAATCACTGGCCACGTCCGGTGCCCTGGGGTGTTTCGGCATCACTCGGCGAGAGGCGCTGTGGGCTGCAGGCGCGGCGGCGGGGGAGCGTCCTGGCCTGCTCCCCGGCATCGGTGCATCGACGAAAGCGCCTGCGCTACCGGGTATGACAGACCTCGATCTGGCGTCGGCCGACGTGTGGGCAACCGGTGTCTCGCCGAACTCCTATCCCACTCAGTTCTTTCGAGATCGCCTCGACTCGCTCGGCGTGGTTCCTGCGAATCGGCTGCTGAAGATCGCCGACGGAGACAGGGTTCTCGTCGGCGGTGCAGTGACGCATCGCCAGCGGCCTGCCACTGCCGGAGGTGTCACATTCATCAATCTCGAAGACGAAACCGGCATGGTCAACGTCGTGTGTTCGGTCGGCTTGTGGGCCAAATACCGCAAGCTGGCGATCACCGCTCCGGCGTTGCTCATTCGAGGCAAGGTGCAGAACGCCGAGGGAGCGGTGACCGTGGTGGCCGACCATCTGCAACTGATGGATCTGCGAGTCGCATCCAGGTCGAGGGACTTTCGCTGACACTCGAGCTAAAATTTGCATAGCCTTGCCTAAGTGCTACTTTACTGCTCAACCAAAGTTCCAGTAAAGATCGAGCAATGGAGTACACCGAAGTGAGAACGTTCCGCGTCCCCCACCTGCTTGTCGCAGCCGCCGCGACCTCGCTGCTCGTGCTCGGTGCGTGCAGCACCGACTCGGCCACAGGTGAGTCGACCGACGCAGCAACCGTCACCATCGAGACGAACAACGGCAGCATGGAGGTTCCCGCGAATCCGGTGCGCGTGGCAGCACTGGACAACACCTCGTTCGAGACGCTTCGGGCGTTCGGTATCGAGCCGGTCGCTCTGCCCAAACCCATCATGCCGTCGACGGGCTTCGAGGAGTGGATCGACAACGATGCCATTCTCGACGTCGGAACACATCGCGAACCGAACCTCGAAGTGGTCAGCGAAGCAGAACCCGATCTCATCATCGGCGGCTACCGATTTCAGGAGTACACCGACGAGCTCGGCCAGATCGCGCCGACCATCGACATCTCGCCCGACGACGAGAACTTCGTCGACACTCTGAAGGCCCAGACCGAGACACTCGGCGTCATCTTCGACAAGGAGGACCGGGCGGCCGAGATCGTCGCGGCCCTCGACGCCGCGGAGGCTTCTGCCGCGGCGCAGACCACCGGTCAGCCGGTGTTTCTTGCCAACGTCAACGGCGGCAAGATCGACAACGGTGCCGCGCGCATCGGTCGTCTCCTCGAACCCCTCACACTGACCGACGTATTCGCAGGGCAGGCAGGCGATGTCCATGGTGACTCGGGTCTGGCACCGGAGACCATCGCTCAGGCCAACCCCGATTGGGTGATCGTTCTGGACCGCGACGCCGCAGCGGGTGAGCCCGGTTCGTCCCCCGCCAAGGCCGTCTTCGACGCTCAGGAAGCCTTCGCCGACACCACCTTCACCACCGAGGACCAGATCATCTACCTCGATCCGTTCTTCTACACCCGCGAGGGAATCCAGGCGTACACCGAAGCGTTCCAATCGATTTCGGACGCGTTCGAGAACGCCGCGTAGGC
The DNA here is from genome assembly GCF_001647185.1 of Rhodococcus sp. EPR-147. Classification (NCBI taxonomy): domain Bacteria; kingdom Bacillati; phylum Actinomycetota; class Actinomycetes; order Mycobacteriales; family Nocardiaceae; genus Rhodococcus; species Rhodococcus sp. EPR-147. The sequence goes on along the minus strand of NZ_LVCU01000399.1, from coordinate 21,045 downwards.
CCCGGCGAACACCGTTCGACGCATCGCCCACATGACGAACAAGAGACTCCTGCTTGCCGCGATCGTGGTGGTCGTGACGCTGTTGACCGTCGCGTCGCTACTCGTCGGTGGATACGACATCACCGTCGCCTCGATGGTCGACGATCCCGCGGCCAGAAACATGTTCCTGATCTCGCGGGTTCCGCGCACGCTGGCGTTGATCTTCGCAGCCATGGCCATGAGCATCTCCGGGGTGATCATGCAGATGATCACCCAGAACAAGTTCGTCGAGCCCACCACCGCCGGTACGGCGCAGTGGGCCGGCCTCGGCGTTCTGGCCACATTGATCGTGTTGCCCGACGCCCCGCCGATGACCAAGATGCTCATCGCCACGGTGTTCGCTCTGGTCGGCACGCTGCTGTTCGTCGGCGTGCTCCGGCGACTGTCGGTCCGGACGACGTTGGTGGTCCCGCTCGTCGGCATCATGCTCGGGGCCGTCGTCGGGGCCGTCACCACATTCCTCGCCGGGACTTTCGATCTGCTGCAGGCGATGTCGGCCTGGCGGTCCGGCGGGTTCAGTGGCATCGTGCGAGGATTCTACGAACCGATGTGGGCGGTGATCGTCATTGCCGTGCTGGCATACCTGCTGGCGCATCGCTTCACAGTTGCCGGGCTCGGTAAGGAGCTCGCGACCAACGTCGGTATGAGGTACGAGCAGATCGTTCTGGTCGGAGTCGCCATGGTTGCCGTGGCGACCGGCGTCACCACGGTCGTCGTCGGGTTCATTCCGTTTCTCGGACTCATCGTGCCCAACCTGGTGTCGATGATGCTCGGCGACGACGTTCGCAAGAACCTCCCCTGGGTGGCGCTCGTCGGTGCCGGTCTGCTGCTGGCATGCGATCTCGTCGGTCGAACAGTCGTGGCACCCATGGAAATTCCCGCATCGGTCGTTCTCGGAGTTCTGGGGGCAGTCGTGTTCGTCGTTCTGATCGTGAGGCAGCGCCGGTATGTCAGTGCTTAGTTCCCGAGTGGCCCCGCGCATCGCCGGCCCGGTTCTGGACGGACCCAAGGCCTCGCGCTTCACTCCGAGGATGCGGTTGGCGGTGCTCTCGGTGATCGTGGCGATCGCCATCGTGTGCTTTCTGTTCCTGTTCGTGCGCGGATCGTTCGCATTCGCGTTCCCTCGGCGGCTGAACATGGTGGGAGCCATGGCCGTTGCGGCGTTCACGCACGGCCTCGGCACGGTGGTCTTCCATACCGTCACCGACAACCGCATTCTGACACCGTCCATCATCGGGTTCGATTCGCTCTACACGCTGATGCAGACACTGATGGTGTTCGTCTTCGGCGGCACCGTCATCGCCGACACCGAGGGGATCCCGAAGCTGTTGGCACAGACGGCATTGATGGTGGCACTGGCCACCGTGCTGTACGGCTGGCTGTTCTCCGGAAAGCTCGGCAGCCTGTTCCTGATGCTGCTGGTCGGCGTCGTGCTCGGGTTGGCGTTCGACAGTATCTCGACGTTTCTGCAACGCCTGCTCTCACCCACCGAATACGACATGCTCTCGGTCGAGCTGTTCGGCCGACTGAGCGCGGTGAAGGGGGATTACCTGCCGTTGGCGTTCGGAGTGTGTCTGTTCGCCGGAGTCGTGCTGTGGAAGCGACGACACCACCTGGACGCACTGCTGCTCGGGCGGGAGGCAGCCATGGGGATCGGGGTGTCGTACAAGCGCGAACTGACGTCGATGCTGATGCTGATCGCTCTACTGGTGGCGTTCTCGACGGCGCTCGTGGGACCGATGACGTTCTTCGGTTTCATCGTGGCGACGCTGGCCTACCAGGTGACCGGCAGTTACAAGCACATCTACGTCCTCCCGATGGCGTTCCTGCTGGGCTTCCTGACGTTGTTGCTCGGGCAGTTCGTCATGCAGCACATCTTCTACGCCGGCGGATTCCTCACTGTCATCATCGAATTCGCCGGTGGCATCCTGTTCTTGATCATGATTCTTCGTAGGGGCACGCTGTGATCGACTTTCGTGATGTGACCAAGTCCTATCAGGACGTGGTCGTCCTCGGTCCTGTCACCGGCACCATTGCCGAGGGCGGGATCACCTCGCTCGTCGGGCCGAACGGTGCAGGAAAATCCACCTTGCTGACGATCATCGGGCGATTGCTCGATCCGACCTCGGGCACGATCACCGTGGGCGGGATGGATGTTCGCGTCACGAAGTCTCGGGAACTCGCCAAGCACCTGTCGATCCTGCGTCAAGAGAACCACATCACCGCGCGGTTGACGGTCCGTGAGCTGGTCGGGTTCGGCCGGTTCCCGCACTCGAAGGGCAAGCTCGGTCCCGAGGACGAGGCGCACGTCGACGACGCCTTGGAATTCTTGAACCTGAAGGCCCTCGAAGGGCGATTTCTGGATCAACTCTCCGGTGGGCAGCGGCAACGAGCGTTCGTGGCGATGGTGCTGGCTCAGGACACCGAATATCTTCTGCTCGACGAGCCCCTGAACAATCTCGATCTCAAGCATTCGGTGTTGATGATGAGGCAATTGCGTCGTGCTGCAGACGAACTGGGCAAGACGATCGTGCTCGTAGTGCACGACATCAACTTCGCAGCTGCCTACTCCGACAGTATCGTCGCGATGCGCGACGGCGGCATCGTGAACACGGGTACCGCCGAGGAGATGATGCAGGACGACGTGCTGACCGAGGTGTTCGATACCCCCGTTCGCGTCCACGTCGTCGAGGGGCACCGCACTGCGGTCTATGTGCGGTAGTGGATCGGCGACGTGCACAATCGAGTGGTGAAGCTACTGCTGATTGCCGACACTCATCTCCCGAAGCGCGCTCGTGATCTCCCCGCCGAGGTGTGGTCGGCTGTGGACGACGCCGATGTGGTGATCCATGCAGGCGACTGGGTGAACCTGGCTGCGTTCGAGCAACTCTCGCAGCGGTCGCGTCGACTGGTTGCATGCTGGGGCAACAACGACGGCGAAGAGTTGCGGGCTCTGATGCCCGAACGCGCCGACGTCGTGCTCGGCGGAGTCCGATTCAGCGTGGTGCACGAGACCGGTGCCGCGACGGGACGTGAACGACGAATGGCAGCGGCGTACCCGGAGACGGACGTGCTCGTGTTCGGCCACAGTCACATACCGTGGGACACGGTCGCGGACAACGGCCTACGGCTGCTCAACCCGGGATCGCCGACGGATCGGCGTCGGCAACCGTTCTGTACGTACATGACGGCCACGGCCGAAGGTGGTGCGCTGACGGATGTGGAGCTGCACCGCATCGCCCCTCGATAGAGGAGTCGACGTACTCACATTCCGCCGGCCACCCTGATGACGGTTCCGGTCGCGTATCGCGCATCCTCGGACAACAACCACGACACCGCACCGCCGATCTCGTCCGGCACACCGGGGCGACCGAGGGGAATGCTCGACGCCATCTTCTGTGGCCGCTCACGATCGCGGTGGAAGTCGGTCTCGATGATCCCGGGTGCCACGGCATTGACGCGGATGTTCTGCGCAGCAACTTCTTTCGACAGTCCGACCGTCAGTGTATCGACGGCGGCCTTGGCTGCCGCGTAGTGGACGTACATGCCCGGACTGCCCAGTGTCGCGGCGGCGGAGGAGATGTTGACGATAGAGCCACCCGATTCGGCCATGGCCGCGATCGCGTACTTGCAGCAGGTGAGTACCCCGACGAGGTTGACGTCGAGATCCGCTCTGATGGTCTCGATGTCGTTGTCCACCAGCGCGCCCACGGCGCGCGCCGAACCGGCGTTGTTCACCAGACCGGTGACTGCGCCGATCTCGGCGGCTGCGGTGAACAGATCGATCACCGCCTGCTCGTCGGTGGTATCGGCTTGCACGGCGATCACCGTTCGGCCGTCGGTCGACAATTCGGCGGCCAACGCTTCCGCGGCAGTGGCGTCGGAGCGATAGCCGATCACCACATCGTGCCCGTCGGCCACCAGCCGCCTGGACACCGCCGCGCCGATTCCGCGACTACCGCCGGTGACGACGGTCAAGGGAGCATTCATCTCTCGACAATAACCATCGCGCAGCAGGCACAATGCACTGCAGACGCGATGCGCACGCACGGGAAAGAAGGAACCGACGTGATCGATCGACCGGAATTGGCAGCGTTTCTCCGGCAGCGACGGCAGTCGTTGCAGCCGGAGGACGTCGGTCTGCCACGGGGGCAGCGCAGACGCACGCAAGGCCTCCGCCGTGAGGAGGTCGCAGAGCTGAGCCACATGTCGACCGACTATTACGCACGACTCGAACGGGCCAGCGGACCTGCCCCGTCGACTCAGATGATCGCCTCCATCGCGCAGGGATTGCATCTGTCGCTCGGCGAGCGTGATCACGTGTTCCGGCTCGCCGGGCACAATCCTCCCGCGCGCGGGTCGTCGAGCGACCACATCAGCCCAGGACTACTGCGCATTCTGGATCGACTGACCGACACGCCCGCCGAGATCGTGTCCGAACTCGGAGAGACGCTCCGTCAGACGCCGCTGGGTGCGGCACTGACCGGCGATGCCTCGCAGCGCACCGGCCCCGAGCGAAGTCTGGGGTATCGCTGGTTCACCGACCCCGAGGCCCGGCAGTCGTATCCGCCCGAAGAACGTGCAGCGCTGTCTCGGGTGTACGCGTCGGGGCTGCGCGAAATCGTCACTCTTCGCGGACCCGACTCGACAGCTGCGCAGCTGTCCACAGAGCTACTCGAGGTCAGCGAGGAATTTCGAACCCTGTGGGAAAAACGCGAAGTGGGTGTTCGCCCGCCCGATTTCAAGCGATTTCTGCACCCGACGGTCGGTCTGTTGGAGTTGAACTGTCAGACCCTTCTGGACCCCGAGCAAGCGCATCGGCTGCTGGTGTACACGGCAGTCCCCGGCAGTGAAAGCTACGCCAAGTTGGAGCTGCTCGCGGTGGTGGGAACTCAGGTTCTGTCCTGACGCGATCCACGGTCTCGGCCGTATCAGTGGATCGGGAAGTCCTGGATGAGCTCGGGGTAATCGTCGAACATGGGTTCTGCAGATCGAATCCGCAGATCGACACCAGCACAGGAGCTTGTCATGGGCCGCACAGCACACACCTCCCTTCCCGATCTGACGGGGAAGATTGCCGTCGTCACGGGAGCAAGCGACGGGATCGGAACGGTCATCGCCACGCAACTCGCCCGCTCCGGAGCCGAGGTCGTCATGCCGGTCCGCTCGGCCGCCAAGGGGGAGCGTGCTGCGGAGTCGATCCGGACTGCAGTACCCGGCGCACAGATCAGCACCCGCACGTTGGATCTGTCGTCACTGAACTCGGTGGAAGCGTTGGCGAGCGAACTCGTTTCGGAAGGCCGGTCGATCGACATTCTCGTCAACAACGCCGGCGTCATGCAGCCGCCCGAGCGTCAGGTCACTCGGGATGGGTTCGAGCTGCAGTTCGGTACCAACCACCTCGGCCATTTCGCGCTCACCCTCGGTCTGCTGCCGCTGCTGCGGAAGGGTAGTGCGCGGGTCACCCATCAGACGAGCATCGCGGCGCGATCGGCGACCATCAATTGGGACGACCTCGATTGGGAGCGTTCCTACGACGTCATGAAGGCCTACAGCCAATCCAAGCTCGCGGTGGCCCTGTTCGCACGTGAACTCGAGGCTCGTAGTAGGGCAGGCGGCTGGGGAATCACCAGCAATATCGCTCACCCGGGGATTTCGCCGACCAATCTGCTTGCGGCACAACCGGGATTGGGGCGACCGAAGGATTCTGCCGGCCGACGATTGATCGGCGTTCTTGCGCGCCTCGGCATTGCCGGCACTGTGGACAGCGCAGCGCAGCCGGGATTGGTTGCGGCCGCTGGTAGCGACGCAGGTGGGGATCAGTTCTTCGGCCCCAAGCGAGTCATCGGCGGGCCACCGACCGAGGTCGGCATGTGGAAGCCGATGCGCAGGATGGACGATGCGCGTCGCCTCTGGGACGCCTCGGAACACCTGACCGGCGTGCGGCTCTCGTCCTGAAAGTTCTCGGCCGTCACCGAGGGGTCGGCGAGGGCTCCCGGGCATGGTCGACCAAGTCGTGCACCAGCCCGTTGATGACGTCCATCTGAGCGATGACTTCGACGCGCAATCGGTCCTGCTGGTCCTCCGGCATATCCGGAGTATCCGGCCGGTCGAGTGACATCAGTAGATCGATGTTGGTGCGTAACGCCGTCAGCGGCTCCATCAGTTCCGCACCGGCATCGATGATCAGCTGACCCTGCCGCGCTCGTGAACGAGACAGGGAAGCCAACATCTCGTTGAAGCTGTTGGCAAGTGATGCCAGTTCGTCGTCCCCGTTGACGTCGATGGGCTCGAAAGCTCCCGTGCGGGCAACACGTTCGGTACCGGCCCGCAGTCGCCTGACCGGGCGGAGTCCGGTGCGTGCCACGGCCGCACCCGCGACACCTGCCAGTGCGACGAGAAACGCACCGACGAGGACCAGGGCGAGCGTGAGTTTGCCGAGCAGCGGTGACGCCGCGCTGAGCGATTCGGCCACCAGGATCGTTTCGCCTGTGTCGGTGCGCTTGGCCGAAATGTAGTAGCCCCGCGCCTCGCGCAGGGACTGATCGGTGTCGCCGTCGATGACCGATCTTTCCGCGGCGTCCAGAACGCCGTCGGAATTGGTGAACGGCTCGGAGCCGTTCGTCGACGTCACCAATGCGCCGTCAGTCGTCGCGAAGGCGACCTTCACCGCGGTGCCCTCGGTGTCTCCGATGGCGAAGCCGAGCAGATTGGCCGGAACCCCTGTTGCCGCGCTGGCAATAATGGCGTCGCTGTTGCGTTCCACGCGGTCGATGATCTGTGAGCGAAGGGCCTGCTCTGCGACGAGATAGATCGCAAGAGCGCTGACTGCGACTGCCAGGGCTGCCACGCTCATCGTCAACACTCGGATGCGGCCGTGCAACGTCAGTGCTCTGGGGCGAGCGGTTGCACGTGGATTGCTCATTTCTCGAGTATGCCGGTCGGTGAGCGAGCGCCACTCTGCAGGCCGCGTGGGCCGACGTCGACGTTCGGCGACGGTCGGGTCCGAGCGGGTTCGTGCAGCGGGGTTCGGCTTCCCGACCCTGGTGCACGCGCGGCATGGGTTCGCCGTACTTCCGTGAAACTCCGATCTTCAGAAGGGTGGGGTGTCGGTGTCTTCGGCTGTTGGTTCTGTTCCTGGGTCCTGGTTGTCGGGAGGGTTGGGGTAGGCGATGTGGCCGGATCGTTTCGGTGTGGTGGGGATGTGTGGTCTGAGGTCGTTGCCGAGGATGGGGACTGCTGTGCCGTTGGTGGGCAGGGTGATTCGTGTGGTCTTGGATGTCGATGTCCACAGGATCGCCCCGCCGGGGAGCATGGTGGCGGTCCAGTAGCCGGCGGTTTTGACGGTGTGGTGATAGTCGCAGAGGCATTGGAGGTTGTTGACGGTGGTCCAGCCGCCGCCGCGTGGGTTGGCGTGGTCGAAGGCCACGATGTGGTCGAGTTGGCAGCGTGCGGCGGGTCGGTGGCAGCCGGGGAATCGGCAGTGTTTGTCGCGCAGGCGGACCGCTGCGGTGGTGAGGGCGTCGGGTCGGTAGATCAGGGCGCGGTCGGTGAGCGGGTCGCGGGGGACGGATGTGCCGAGGGTGGGGTCGGCGGCGATGGCGGCTTCGAGTGCGGCGGCGAGGGAGGCGTTGCCGAGGTAGATGCCTGAGGGTGTGTTGATGGTTCGGTTGTCCATCCGGATCGCCGAGCGTAGGTCGAGTGCTGTGATGTTGCGGGCGGGATGTCTGATGTCGTCCAGGTCGAGGGCAGAGCTGTGCCGTGTGCCCCGGCCGAGGGGTGTGTGGGTGCAGAACAGGGCTGCAGCGGAGGTCAGCGATTGCGGGCGTCGCTGGTTGTCGCGGCTGTCAGCTGTGGGTGGGGATGTGTCAGCGCTCGGACTCGATGGTCCGTCCTCCATTGCTGGTGAAATTTCATCCGTCGGTGCCGCCGTTGCGGTATCGGACCGTTCGTGTTGTGTTGCAGCTGAACGTCTATCGGACGCAACGCTGGGTGCTGGCTCCGTAATCGGTGCAGGTGCTTGTGCTGCATCGGAGCCACGGCCGGGATTTGTTCCCGGGCCGGAGGCCGAGTCCGCAGCTGTCGCCGGTGCTGGCGCAGTGGTCGTTGCCGTCGCGCTGGTCGGCGAAGAAGCTGGGGTGGGTGATGGTGCGGTGGTTGATTCGGTGTCGGGGGCAGTGCTTGCAGCGGATTTGTTCGCCGGTTCCGTTTCCGGTGCAGTGGTCGCATCGGTATCGGTGGAAGTGCCGCATCCGGTCTCGGAGTCCGTTGCCGATGCTGTGTCTGTGCGAGTCTCGGTCCTGCGTGCTGCCGAGCCGATGCTCGCTGCTGATGCCGATGCCGCTGCCGTTGATGCTGCCGGGTCGGTGTTCGTCGGCGGATCCGTATCTTCTTCTGTTTTCGGCGTGGGGTTTTTCGGTGTTCGTTCCCATTCCCCGGTCTCTGGGTTCTGCACAGCGAGTCCGAGTTTCTCGGCGAGGGTCACTGCTTCGGTGAGCAGGATCTGCCAGTGACTGTTGCGTGCCAACTCTCGCGCGAGGTCGGGGTCGATGGATCCGTGCCCGGCGAGGTAGGCGGGGTTGGCGAGTAGTCCGATGAGGGTGGCGATGTCGACGGTGATCATCGTGAGCGGCACCCGTCGATCCGGCAACGCTGTGTCTTTCTTCGGGCAATCGGTGCGTTGGCACAGGCATGCCAGTCGGGGTTCGCCGTGCATGCGGGCCATGAATGCATCGCACAGGCGTTCTTTCTTCCCGCGCGGATCTTTGGGGCAGAGGGTGTCGGCCATCTCTTCGAGGAGTTGCCATGCGGCGGCGGCTTCGGGGGCGGTCAGCTCGGCTCGGATGCGGGCGAGTTCGCCGGCGGGGCTGTAGGTGACGGTGCGGAATTTCTTCGCGAACTCCCGCAACGCCGCGGCCTCTTCGGGTGCGACGCGCAGCAGGATGTTCCAGATCGCCTGTTCGAGCGGGCCCGGGGACGATCTCCGCGCCGCCTCGACGACCTCGGCTTCGACGCGGGTGACGATGTCGTCGGAGAGGTTGTCGAGGATCCGGCATACCGTCCGCACGCGGGGGAGGTCGATCTCACCGGTTTCGAACGCTGCCCGTAGCAGCGGCATTCGGGTGTGCAGGGCGACGCCGACGGAGACATACGCTTCGGCGACGGCCGCCGAGCAGCCCAACGCCACTGCCATTTCCGTGCGCCCATACCGGCTGTAATGCTTGTGCTTGGTGTCGCGGGTGATCCAGTCGCAGTGCACGCGGTAGCAGGCGGTGATCTTGCGGGCCGCCTGCCGATTCTCCTCACGCGCGGCAGCGGTCAACGCCTCCAATGACACGGTCGGTATTGCACCCATTTTTTCACCCCCCCCGGTGAGCCGAAACAAGAACGCTTGTTCGAACAAGATGAAGACTATCTCGACCCACCGACAAGAACGGAAGGGCGCTTCAGGGGACTGGCTTGGCTGGTCAGAGGCAGTGATCTGCCGAGTCGGTGCCCTCGTTCCATCGTTGCGCCCATTGCCAGAGTGCTCGGGGTGCCGGACCCAACTGACTGCTCAGTTCGGGGAGGCAATAGGTGCCGTCGGAGTTCCTCGAGCAATCCGATTGGACCGCTCCGCGGCTCCCAGAGGGATGTGCGGAGCGGTTCAGGAGGTCCGGTCACACCGTGTATGTAGGAGGAGCCGATTACCTCGACGAGTTCGTGTCGGGGTAATCGGCTCCGTAGACCGGATTTGTGCCTGCAACCGGGCGATCAGCTACCGAGGACGCAGAACTGGCCGCTGGTGAGGTTCAGTGCCAGGGACAGGGGGCCGACGCAATCGACGCCCTGAGCCTCGGAGGTAGCGCCGGATCCCCATCCGGCGACTGCGAGTGTTGTCTGTCCGGCGTCTGCCCACGAGTGAGCGATTCCGCCGCCGAGTGCCAGTGCGTACGCCGTCCCTGCATTCTTGCTCGCTCCGAGGGCAACGCCGTATCCGTTGGCGTAGGTGGTCGTCGAGCCCGGGCCGTCGTTGACGCTGACTGCGGTGCCGCTGTCGGCAGCACCTGCGGTGGCCCGTCCGGTTCCGTTCGAGGTTGCTCCGCAGCTCGCGGTGTCGTCGACCTGGATGTCGTTGGCCGAGGGCGGAGACACACAGTTGACGGGGGCCGCCGACGCAGTGGCCGTGCCCGACAGGGCTGCAACCGTCAATCCCGAGCCCATGGCGAATATTGCTGCGGTGCGGGCAATTCGACTACCGAACCGACTGGACGTGCGCGCGGAGGAGGAGTTGGAGGACGAGAGACGGGGGAGGGAAACAGAGAACAAAAGAAAGCTCCTTCACGAGCGAAACGGGCCGGTGCGGCACACGGTACCCCGCCCCGCGAGTCCATGGCAGCAAGCTGGTGAGGTTTGTGTAACGGTGCCGCTGGCGTCCGGGGATGAATCGTCGTAGAAGTCCGGTTCTCCGCACCCTGACTGCAGTGGTCGTGGTACCCGTATGCGCGTTCGTGTCGCTGTTGTGCTCCGCTTCCGATCCATCGAATATGCCTCCACCACTTGACTGTTCGGCTTCTCTGGCAGGGCCGGCGCTCGCGTACGAGGTGGCAGGCGGCTCCGCGCGGCAGCGGGCCCCGGCACCGATCGAAGGCAAGGAAATCGTTACCGGACGGCTCTCATTGGTTGCCGACGATCCGACCGCGGCCGCGTCGAATACTGCCGAACTCATCGAGGTGGAATCGGCGCAGTCGAGCCGACAGGGCGAGCGTGACAGTTCGGTGTCACAGAAGAACTACCTCGCGTACCGGATCGATTTGTCGACGCTCACAATCAGTTTCACCTCCGCGGCCGAAGATGCTGGCCGTCTGCGTCGATGGTCGAAGACCTGACCTCACGATCCGACGCGACAAGAGTTTCGCCCGCTGCCAACGCACCTTCGGTCAGTGCGCGCCCCGACAGTCAGGGCTTCGAACGCGCTCGAACGCTAACCCGTCAGACGCTGCCTTCGTATCCGTGCTGGCGCCATGCCTCGTACATCGTCACTGCTGCCGCGTTCGCCAGGTTCAACGATCGGCGGCCGGGAATCATCGGGATTCGCAGTCGATCGGTCACGTGCGGGTCGTCCAGAACGTCGTCGGGCAATCCGGTGGGTTCCGGTCCGAACAGGAGGACGTCACCGGGTTCGTATGCGACGTCGGCGTAGGACCGGGCCGCGTGGGCGGTGTAGGCGAACACGCGAGTCGGTGCCAGCGCGGCCCACGCCGTGGGCAGGTCATCGTGCACCGTCACCGACGCCAGGTCGTGGTAGTCCAAGCCTGCCCGCTTGAGCTTCGGCTCGGACATGTCGAAGCCGAGCGGACCCACCAGGTGCAGTTCGCAACCGGTCCCGGCGACCAGGCGAATCGCGTTGCCGGTGTTCTGTGGGATGCGGGGCTCGAAGAACATGAGTCGAAACACCCGGTTCACTCTGCCATCTCGAGCCCGGGAAGTATGGGGCAGGTGGACGACGAACAGACGATCGGCGAGGACTTTTCCGACACGCGACTGGACGGGCAGGAGTGGACCGGTAGACAGTTCGTTCGGTGCACCTTTCGCGATGCGGACATGAGCGGCGTCCGAACCGACTCGGTGGTGTTCACCGAATGCGACTTCACCGGCACGGACCTCACCGAATCGATTCACGCGAACTCCGCATTTCGATCGTGCACTTTCACCCGAACAAATCTGCAGCACAGCACTTTTCGGCATTCGACTCTGATGGGATCGATGTTCGTCGACAGTCGTATGCGTCCCGCGACGTACGACGAGGTCGACTTCACGCTCGCGTCATTGGGCAGGGCCGACCTTCGCGGCCTCGATCTGACGGGGTGCCGAATGCGGGAGGCCAACCTCGTATCCGCAGACTTCCGCAAGGCCACGGTGCGCTCGGTCGATTTCACCGGTGCCCGCACCGTCGACGCGAAGTTCGACGAGGCAGATCTGCGCGGAGCCGTCGCCGACGCATCTCTGTGGGTCAGCGCGAGCGTGCGCAACACGAAGATCGAGTTGATGCAGGCTGTCGCATATGCAGGAGCGCACGGGCTGATAGTCGAGGGCTGACGGCGGTGATCGGACCGGTGCGCCGCTGCTGACGCAGAACCTGGAACAATGACCGGGTGACTGCAACGATTCTCGATGGCAAAGCGACCCGTGACGAGATATTCGTCGATCTCACCGCCCGCGTGGCAACGCTGCGTGAGAAGGGCATCACCCCAGGTCTGGCGACCGTGTTGGTGGGCGACGATCCGGGTTCGGCTGCGTACGTCCGGGGCAAGCACAACGACTGCGCCAAGGTAGGCATCACGTCGATTCGTCGCGACCTACCCGCGGACATCACCCAGGCAGATCTCGAGGCCGTCATCGACGAACTCAATGCCAACCCCGAATGCACCGGCTACATCGTCCAACTGCCGCTGCCGAAGCATCTCGACGAGAACGCTGCGCTCGAGCGAATCGATCCGGACAAGGACGCCGACGGTCTGCACCCGATCAACCTCGGCCGTCTGGTGCTGGGCAAGGACGCCGCACTGCCGTGCACACCTCGCGGGATCGTGCATCTGCTGCGCCGCTACGACGTTGCTCTCGACGGCGCGCACGCGGTGGTCATCGGCCGCGGCGTGACGGTCGGGCGACCCATCGGCCTGCTGCTCACGAGGCGTTCGGAGAACTCGACAGTTACTTTGTGCCACACCGGAACTCGTGATCTGGCCGCCGAGGTCTCACGTGCGGACATCGTCATCGCCGCTGCCGGAGTGCCCGGATTGATCACTGCGGACATGGTCAAGCCTGGTGCTGCTGTGCTCGATGTCGGAGTGACCCGCACCGAGGACGGATTGCGCGGCGATGTCGCCGACGGTGTCGCGGAGGTGGCAGGGTTCCTTTCGCCCAACCCCGGCGGTGTCGGACCGCTGACGCGGGCCTTTCTGCTCACCAATGTCGTCGAGCGCGCCGAACGCGTCGCCGCCGAGAGCTGAGCGGACCCGACGTGAACGATGCAGAGGACGAGCGAAGCGAGCCCGATCCGGGATTTCGTGCGGCAGTCGCGCGCAACCTACCGATCGTCGCAGTCTCGGTCGTCGTCCTCGCCGCGCTGATCCTGGTGCTGGCCGATCGCTGGCGGCGCGGCGCGTTCATCTTCGGATGCGCAGCGCTGCTGGCGGCCGTCCTGCGGCTGTGTCTGCCCGAAACACGTGTCGGCACACTGCAAGTGCGCAGTCGCGTGTTCGATGTGCTGGCGCTGGGTGGCGTCGGCGGAGCCATTGTCTTTCTGTCGCTGTCGATCGATCCGCTGGGAACCGACTGACCTCGGCGCAAGCACCCGGTGAACGAGTGCGGTGTCAGCACCGACCGAGGCGGGCCAGCTCCATCGTCTCGGCGAGCAGCTTGGCCACCGAATCGGCCTCGGTGAGGAAGCCGTCGTGTCCGTCACGCGACTGGATCACTTCGAGTCCGCGGCACTGGGGGAGTTCGCGAGCGATCTCCTTCTGCAGTCGAAGCGGATACAAGCGGTCGGAGTCGACTCCGCCGACGATGGTCGGGACAGATGTGGACGCAAGTGCGTCGGCCACTCCGCCACGGCCACGGCCTACGTCGTGTCGGTTCATCGCTTCGCTGAGCAGGACGTACGTCGCCGCGTCGAACCGGTTGACGAGCTTGGCAGCCTGATGCTCGAGGTAGCTCTGCGCGGAGTACCTGCCACCGGCCCACGGGTCTTCGTCGTTCTGCGGTGAGTTTCCGAACCTGATGTCGAGTTCGCTCTCGGTCCGGTACGTCAGGTGCGCGATGCGCCGCGCGATGCCGAGTCCAGCCGACGGTGAGGTGCCGGTGTCGTGATAGTTGCCGCCGAGCCATCCTGGATCGGCCTTGATCGCGGCGATCTGTGTTGTCTGGGTGCCGATCTGGTCGGCAGTCGCCCTGGCACCGACCGCGAGGACCAACGCCGCCGCCACTCGGTCGGGATGGCCCACGATCCACTCGAGGGTGCGCATCCCGCCCATCGAGCCGCCGACGACGGCTGCGAACCGCTCGATTCCGACGACGTCGGCCACGGCCGCCTCGGCAGCGACCTGATCGCGGATGGAGATGTCCGGGAAGCGAGACCCGTAGGGCGTGCCGTCGGGCGAGACGCTGCTCGGGCCCGTGGTCCCGCCGCACCCGCCGAGCACGTTCGTCGCCACGACGCACCACTCGTCGGTGTCGATGGGGCAGCCGGGACCGACCATTCCGTTCCACCACCCGGGCAGGGCGTGATCTGCGTCCGGCGGACCGGACACGTGCGAGTCCCCGGTGAGGGCGTGTTCGACGAGCACGACGTTGCTGCGGTCGGTGGCGAGTTCACCCCACCGCTGCACCGCGACGGTCACCTGGGGGATTCGCTCGCCGTTCTCGAGATCGAGACCACCGATGTCGATGGTGCCCAACCGCCCGTCCGGAGACGGAAGAACCGCCTCCGGACGAACGCCTGTGTCGCAGCTGTTGCTCAAGATGCCGCCGCGCTGAATCCGACCTCGAGATCGGCGATGATGTCGTCGATCCCCTCGATGCCCACGGCGAGACGGACCAGGCCGGGAGTGACGCCCGATGCCAGCTGCTCCTCTGGAGTCAGCTGGGAATGCGTGGTGGATGCCGGGTGGATGACGAGTGAGCGCACGTCTCCGATGTTAGCGACGTGGCTGTGCAGAGTGAGAGCGTTGACGAACTTCTTGCCCGCGTCCACACCGCCCTTCAGCTCGAACGCGATGATCGCGCCCTGCCCCTTCGGCAACAATTCCTGCCCACGCTGGTACCACGGCGACGATTCGAGTCCGGCATAGTTGATCGAGACGACGTCGTCGCGACCGGCGAGGAAGGCAGCGACCTTCTGCGCATTCGCCACATGCCGCTCGATCCGAAGGCTCAACGTCTCCAGACCTTGACTGATGAGGAAGGCGTTGAACGGCGAGACTGCAGCACCGATGTCACGCAGCAGTTGGACGCGTGCCTTCAATGCGAACGCGGGCGCGCCCAGATCGGCGAACACGACGCCGTGGTAGCTCGGATCCGCGGTGGTGAAGTTGGGATGACGGCCCTGCGTCCAATCGAAGGTGCCGCCGTCGACGATGACGCCCGCGATTGCTGTTCCGTGTCCGCCGAGGTACTTCGTCGCCGAGTGAACCACGATGTCGGCACCGTGCTTCAACGGCTGCAGCAGGTACGGCGTCGCCACGGTGTTGTCCACGATCAGCGGGATGCCGTTCTCGTGGGCCACTGCCGAGATCCCCGGGATATCGAGGATGTCGTTCTTGGGATTCGAGATCGACTCGCCGTAGAACGCCTTGGTCGACGGAGTGATCGCGGCACGCCACTGCTCGAGGTCGTCGGGATCGTCGACGAACGAGACGGTGATACCCAGCTTGGGGAGCGTGTAGTGGAACAGGTTGTAGGTGCCGCCGTAGAGCCGCGGACTCGACACGATGTGGTCGCCCGCCTCGGCGAGGTTGAGAATCGCGAACGTCTCGGCGGCCTGCCCCGACGCGAGCAGCAATGCCGCGACGCCACCCTCGAGGGCCGCGATGCGCTGCTCGACGACATCCTGTGTCGGGTTGATGATCCGGGTGTAGATGTTGCCGGGCTCGGCCAGACCGAACAAGGCGGCGGCGTGATCGGTGTTGTCGAACGTGTACGAGGTGGTCTGGTAGATGGGCAACGCACGAGCCCTGGTGGTGCCGTCCGGTGTCTGACCCGAATGGATCTGCTTGGTCTCGAAGCTCCAGTCGGCTGCGGGATCGGTGAACGGATCCTCGGTGGGTGCTCCGGTGGCGTCGACGACGTCGGGGGTGGAATCGGTCATGGCTGGTGATACTCCGTTTTATTGAGACGAGTGTGTCTGAGACGAATCGAATGTCGAATCGAGCTCGAGAAGTCGAGCGCTACGGGGCGTATCGGTACAGCAACACATGGAAGAACCTCCTGACAGGCTTCGGCCCCTGGGACCGAAGGTTCAGTGGGTCCGCTTCCTGCGGACCCGCGCTTGTCGAAACGGCACTCGCGTGCCGTATCGGCCTGGTCGTTCACCCGGGGCACCCCACCGCGGTTGGAGGGTTGCCGGCCAGCAAGCCGGGGCTCGATGCTGGCACTCATGACCTGGCGAACATCGTAGCGGGTAACGGCCACCCCACCGGAACGAGGGCATGGCGTCCGATCGGGTCGAGCTCGAGCAGATGTTCGGGTGAGGACAATCACCGTGCATCTGCGCGAAACAATCTGCCCTCGGGAAGACAATTGACGGGAGCTACGTTGCCTTCTGGGTCGGACCCGGTGGGTCCCCGACCGCAGGCTCGAATTCCGGCCGCTTCCTCTGCCCCCGATTTGCACACGAAGGTTGTACTGCTGTGACTGTCACCGATTCCGCTCTTGCCCGAGTCAGCGCTGTGCGCGGCAAGGTGTCGAGTGGCCTGAGTGTCAGTCACCGACCGCACTCCACCCGCCGCAAGCTCGCGATGCTGGCACTGTCCATCGGCGGCTTCGGGATCGGCACCACGGAGTTCGCGTCGATGGGGCTGTTGCCGGACATCGCCACGACGATGGGGATCTCCGAGCCCTCGGCCGGCCACATGATCTCCGCGTATGCGCTCGGGGTCGTGGTCGGTGCGCCGACCATCGCAGCCCTGGCTGCTCGCGTTCCCCGGCGGATGTTGCTGCTGGCGCTGATGGTGGCCTTCACGCTCGGCAACCTCGGCACGGTGTTCGCGCCCAGCTTCAACGAACTCGTCGCCTCGCGCTTCGTCGCCGGCCTACCGCACGGTGCGTACTTCGGTGTCGCGGCCCTGGTGGCTGCTCACCTCGCCGAACCGGGCAAGCGAGCCAAGGCCGTCGCGATGGTGATGATGGGACTCTCGGTCGCGAACGTCGTCGGCGTCCCGGTGGCGACCTGGATCGGGCAGGCGTTGGGATGGCGCAGTGCATTCACGCTCGTGGCTGTCATCGGTGCCCTCACGGTCGCCGCGCTCGTCCTCTGGATGCCACGACTCGACGCGATGCCGACCACAAGCCCCATCACCGAGCTGGGCGCACTGCGCCGCAGCCAGGTATGGATGACCCTGTTCGTGGGCATCGTCGGATTCGGCGGCATGTTCGCGGTCTACACCTACATCGCGTCGACGCTGACCGACGTTGCCGGTCTCGCCCGCGCACTCGTTCCGGTCGCCCTGATGATCTACGGACTCGGAATGGTCGTCGGAAACTACGCCGGCGGCTGGCTCGCCGACAGGTACCAGCTCAAGGGCACCTTCGTCGGTTTGGCCGCTACTGCGGTAACTCTTGCGGTGTTCGTCGTGGCCGCACACAATCCGATCACCGCACTCCTGCTGGTGTTCCTCATCGGCGCGTCCGGCTCTTCTGTGGTCCCCGGTCTGCAGACGAGGTTGATGGACGTGGCCGAGGACGCTCAGACGCTCGCCGCATCGCTCAACCATGCCGCGTTCAACCTGGCCAACGCCATCGGAGCGGCAGTCGGTGGTGCCGTGATCGCCGCAGGATTCGGGTACACGGCACCCGCCGCCGTCGGCTCGGGCCTGGCGGTGGCCGGTCTCGGTGTACTGGCCACCGCCATGTGGATGGACAAGCGTTCCGCCGCGTAGGAACGCCCAGGATCAGCCGGTGATCGTTGCAGGCGTTCCACCGAGGGCCTCGTCCAGCGCCGGAGTCAGCCTGTCGATCACGTACGGCAGGCTGAGCACGCTGGTGAAGTAGATCGCGCCCGCCGTCACGCCGTCGGTGAACACGAGG
The DNA here is from genome assembly GCF_001647185.1 of Rhodococcus sp. EPR-147. Lineage (NCBI taxonomy): Bacteria > Bacillati > Actinomycetota > Actinomycetes > Mycobacteriales > Nocardiaceae > Rhodococcus > Rhodococcus sp. EPR-147. Next base: position 3,222 of record NZ_LVCU01000399.1, on the reverse strand, counting down.
GTGCCGTCCTGCACCGGCTCGAGTGCGCCGTACACCGCCTCCTTCTCCAGTTCCGTGCGGTCCCCGGGCTCCTCGGTTCCCCAGATCAACACGTCGGCGGCGTTCAGGACCGACAGATTCTCGAGCGGGATGCTCGCCTGCGCGCTGCCGTCGGCCGGAACGTAGGCGTCGATGTCGTCGGGAATGACGAAGCCCAATTCGGTGAGGAAGTCCGTGCTCAACCCGTCCTGGTACGCGATCGCCTTGCCCTCGTAGAACGCGTTCTGTAGGAAGATCGCCTTCTTGCCGGCGAATTCGGGGTGCGCGGCCGCGGCGTCGGCGAACTTCTGGTTCACGCCGTCGATCAAGGCGTCGACCTCGGTCTTCTTACCGAGTGCACGTCCGATCTTGTCGGCCTGAATGTCCCAGGGCTCGAAGTAGGCGGTGGCGGCGTCCGATTGGGCGAGCGTCGGCGCAATGTCACTGAGCGTGTCGTACGTGTCCGCTGTCAGTCCCGCATTGGTGGCGATGATCAGATCGGGCTCGAGTGCGGCGATCTTTTCGGTCTCGAATCCGTCGTCGTTCGAGAGCACCTCGGGCTCCGCGTCGCCCAACGCGGCCTGTGCCCAGGGCCAGGTGGCGAAGGGCTGATCGCCGTACCACTCCGTCACGCCGACGGGTATCACGCCGAGAGCCAACACTGTGTCCTGTTCGGTGTAGCCGGCCACCACTATGCGAGTGGGTTCTTCGGGCACGACGGTCTCACCGAACGCGTGCTCGATCGTGACGGGGAAGGCCGCCGAATCGGAGGACGCACCGGCCGTCGGCGACGCCTCGTCGGCGGAGGAGTTCGAGCATGCTGTCAGCAGTCCCGCGGTGGTCAGTGCAACTGCGCACACCGCCCAGGTCCGATGAAGTGGTCGGATGTGCATCGATACGCCTTTCGGAAGGGTTGGCTAACCGCAGGAAGGGTAGCCCACCCTAATGAAATTCTCGGCAGGTTCGTCTGCAGACGCGACGTGAAACGCCTGGCTCCAACCTTCACCGAACCTCCACATTTCCCGACGGGCTCCTCCACGTGCGCCCTCTAGGGTCAGTTCTCATGAGCCGCACAGTTCTCGTCGTCGACGACGAGCCCACGATCTCCGACGCCGTTGCCGCTCGGCTGCGCGGCGAAGGGTACGAGGTCGTCACTGCCGCCGACGGCCCGGCTGCCGTCGACGCGTGCGCCAGGATCGATCCCGACGTGGTGGTGCTCGATCTGATGCTGCCCGGGTTCGACGGGCTCGAGGTGTGCCGCCGTATCCAGGCGTCCCGCCCGGTCCCGGTGTTGATGTTGACGGCCAAGTCCGACGAGACGGACATGCTCGTCGGCCTGGGCGTCGGCGCGGACGACTACCTCGGGAAGCCGTTCAGTATGCGCGAGTTGGTCGCTCGCGTGCACGCCCTGGTTCGGCGTGCCGAGCGAGCGGTGGCCGCCGAACCGCAGGCGGTTCGAGTCGGTGACGTGCAGATCGATCACCGGGAACGGCGGGTGACCACTTCCTCCGGTGACATCCACTTGACCAGAACGGAATTCGACATCCTCGCCTATCTGGCTGCTCGGCCGCGCACTGCGGTCTCGCGGGAGACCCTGTTGTCCGAACTCTGGGGCTGGGACGATTCGGCCAGCAGCAGGACGGTCGATTCTCACGTGAAAGCGTTGCGGCGCAAGCTCGGTGGCGATCTCATCCGCACCGTGCACGGCGTCGGCTATGCCGTGGAGTCGCCGCGATGACGCGCATGCTGCCGCGTCCGTTGGATCCGTTGCGGTCGTTCAAGCTCAAGGTTTCGCTCGTCGTCGGTATCGTGCTGGTGCTCGCGAGCGTCGTCTTCTGGATCGGGGCGGGCTGGCAATTTCGCTACACCCTGCTCGCAGCTCTCGTCGTGTCATTGGCCGTGACACAGTTCGTCGCCCACGGGATGACGTCGCCGCTGCGCGAGATGACCTCGGCCGCCAAAGCGATGGCGCGAGGGGACTATTCGACACGAGTGCGAGCCACGTCGAGGGACGAGGTGGGTGAGCTCGCCACGGCGTTCAACACCATGGCGAGTGACCTGGAAGCTGCCGAGAAGTACCGCCGCGAACTGATCGGCAACGTCTCGCACGAGTTGAAGACGCCCATCGCTGCGCTGCGTGCCGTGCTCGAGAACATGGTCGACGGGGTGACCGACGCGAATCCCGCAACGCTGTCGGTGGCGCTGCGTCAAACCGAACGACTCGGAGATCTGGTCAGCGAACTGCTCGACCTGTCTCGGGTGGAGGGCGGTGTGCTCACCATTGCCCCGGAGGAGTTCGCGGTGCAGCAATTCCTCGAGGACGCGACCTCCGTTCACCGAGGACGAGTGTCGATCGTCGTCTCGCCCGGAGATTCGACGGTCGTGGCCGACCGATCTCGCATGACACAGGTGATCACCAACCTCGTCGACAACGCTGTGCGGCATTCCCCCCATTCGAGCACTGTGACGCTGCGGGCTCACCGAATCGGCGGAGCCTATGCATTCGACGTCGTAGACCAGGGGCCGGGCATCGCCCTCGCCGATCGCCATGCGGTGTTCGACCGATTCACCCGCGGCGGATCCACCGACGGCGGAACAGGTCTCGGCCTCGGCATCGCCCGCTGGGCCACCGAGCTGCACGGCGGAACCATCGAAGTTCTCGACACCGAATTCGGCTGCCACATCAGAGTGGCCATCCCCGAGCACTGACTTTCCCGATCCACCCGAACCGCGACTGCTCGTCTCCGGACTGCAGCCGCCGACCTTCCATGCCCGAAACACACAACAAGGAAGTGTTATGAGCACGATCGACATTCCGATTCAGCCGAGATCGAAGCACGTGCGCTCTGTCTGGGGGCCGCGCACCTGGCCGGTGCTGCGGTATTCGCAGCCCCCGCGCGCGGCACTCCTCGGGTCGGCTCTCGCCGGACTGGTCGGAGCAGCGACGTTGGTGGACAACACGTTCGGTGTACTGGTCACTGCCGTGGCCTTCGTCGTAGTCGTGCTCGCGGTCCGCCGCGGCAGGCTCTCGCGGTGGGAATGGGTCGGCGTGGCAGGAGCGCTGGCCTTGGCGAGCGTGTCGGCACTGCGCGCGGCCGAGTGGATCGTGACGATGTCGACGACGCTGGCCATCGTGGTCGCAGTGGTGGTGCTCTCCCGTGCCTGGACGTGGACGGGAATTGCACTCGGCGGTCTCCTGCCGGT
>NZ_LVCU01000398.1:0-483 GCF_001647185.1 Rhodococcus sp. EPR-147 | reverse complement strand
GGTCGCCGTTGTCACGATCGCACTCGTCGCCGTGTTCGCAGCGTTGTTCGGTGCGGCCGACAAGCGCTTCTCGGATGCACTGGGCGCGGTGACGCCCGAGTTCGATGCCGTGTCCATCTTCGGACGCATTCTCGTCTTCGTGCTCACTGCAGCAGGTGCGCTCGCGGTCTGCTACGTCGCGCTGCATCCGCCTCGATTCGATCGCCTCGCTCCGTCGCCGCGTCGATCGGTGCAGTTGTGGGAGTGGATGATTCCGCTCGGGGCGGTGGTGGCGTTGTTCGTCGTGTTCGTCGGGTTCCAGGTTCCGACGCTGTTCGGCGGGCAGGGGCATGTGGCGACCACGGAGGGGCTGACCAATGCCGAGTACGCCCGGCAGGGCTTCTGGCAATTGCTGGCAGTGACGGTACTGACACTGTTCGTCATTGCGGTGACGGTCGCCAAGGCTCCGCGAAACCGCAGAGGAGATCGAATCGCATTGCGGGC
>NZ_LVCU01000397.1:0-3767 GCF_001647185.1 Rhodococcus sp. EPR-147 | reverse complement strand
ACGACGCTCAGATTGTTCGTCACGGCCGTCGAGTGGTGGCTGGGATCGGTGTTCGTACTGCTTCTGATCTCGGGCGCGCGGATGTCGGGGCGCTGGCTACCGAGAGCCGTGGGCGTCGGTGCGGTTCTGACCGTGCTCACGCTGGCGGCTCTGAATCCGGATGCGTACATCGCACGGCACAACGTCGATCGCTTCGAGCAGACCGGACGCATCGATACGTCCTACGTCGGTGGGTTGTCGTCCGACGCCGACGCGGAGCTCGAGCGACTGCCCGACTACGTTCGTCCCTGCGTGCAAGCCCGAGGTCCGGTGTTCGTCGGGGATACCTGGCACCTGTGCACGGACCCTTCGGTATCTGTACCCTGAGCAACGACTCGGGTTCGGTGGCACACCAGGGAGGTGCGGGATGAGATACCAGCGCATGGTCGTCACCTCGCTGCTCCTCGTGACGCTGTACCTGACGATGCCGACCGCAACCGCAGACGTGGCCCTGATTCTCGTCGCGGCGCTGGCAACGCTGATGCTGCTCGCGCACCGTGTCGATGTTCCGGCACTGCTGCGCCTGCTGCCGAACGTCGGCCCCGCCGCAGAAGAACGCCATCTGCGAGGCTCTTTCCGGCGTCAACATCGCCCGGATGCTCCGGGCCGCCCACAGCCACGAGCACCCGGTGCACTGGTGGGGGCGCTGTAGCTCGACAGTTCCCCCACGCCTTCGCAATCCGTTGTCCGCGAGGCTGTCCCAAGGAACTCAAGATGCTCGATTCTCGAACCCTTCACCTGGCGATTCGACGCTACGCCGGGACGCTGGTCGGCGTCCTCGCCGTCCTGCTAGTCGTCTTCGCCGTCGTCGACGCACAACCCGCCGCACAGATAGCGATGTTCGGTGCGCTGGTCGCGGCGTCCCTGGTCGTCCTCGGTGCGCGGTGCGACCTCGCCGTGATCGCACCGCTGTCGTTGTGCGCCGCAGGCGCGGACGGGCGGCGGCTTCGGGGATCGTTCCGCAGGCAACAGCAACCCGATGCGCCCGGTCGCCCCATGCCCAGAGCACCCGGTTCGGTCCACGGACCGGACCGGTGGCTCCAGTTCTCCTGAGCCACTGCGAGATCCGGTCGAGACGCCAACCGACCGACTTCTCTCAAAGTGAGGTGCTCCGCCATGCTCGATGTCGTCTACTATCCCGTCTCCGCGGTGCTGTGGTTCTGGCACAGAGTCTTCGGGTCCGTGCTCGGCCCCGACAACGGCTTCGCCTGGGCGTTGGCCGTGATATTTCTGGTCTTCACGCTTCGTGCGGTGTTGATCAAGCCGTTCGTCAGTCAGATTCGTTCCCAGCTCGCGATGAAGAGGCTCCAACCACAGATCAAGGCCGTGCAGAAGAAGTACTCCGGGGACCGTGCTCGACAGGCAACCGAAATGCGGAAGTTGCAGCAGGAACACGGTTTCAACCCCTTGATGGGGTGCCTGCCCCTGCTGGCGCAGGGCCCGGTGTTCATCGGCCTGCTGCACGTGCTGCGCTCGTTCAACCGTACCGGCACCGGATTCGGTCATCTCGGTATGACGGCGCAGGAAAATGCGAACACCGCGAACTACGTCTTCAGCGCCGCCGATGTGCAGTCCTTTCTCGACGCGCGGCTGTTCGGTGCGCCGATCTCTGCTGCTATGAACAGCTCGCGCGAGGTTCTGGAGGCATTCGGCCCGTTCGGGGGAGTGCCGTCGGTGTTGAGCATCGCGCTCGTCGCGGTCCCGTTGATGATCGTCGCTGCGGTGGCCACGCATCTGAACTCGCGGGCGTCCGTCGCTCGGCAGGACGCAGCGGCGCTGGCAAACCCGCAGACCGCGATCATGAACAAGCTCGTGCTCTGGGTGTTCCCGGCAGGCGTGCTCGTCGGTGGGCCGGTACTTCCGGTTGCGGTGTTGCTGTACTGGGTGAGCAACAACATCTGGACCTACGCCCAGCAGCACCTCGTCTACCGACGCATCGATCGAGAACCGACTACCTCGCCGGAGGTGACATCGGCGGTCACCGCCCCCAAGCCCGGGGCCAAGCCGAGGCATCCTTAGCAACCTCGCCGGAGGTGCCGCCGACGGAAGGCGAGCAGCCGACTGTCGGTGGGCTCGGCTACCGTCGTCGGCGTGCCGATCACTGTTTCCACTGTCAACGTCAACGGAATTCGCGCAGCTGTTCGCAAGGGCATGCTGCCATGGCTCGAGGCCACCGATGCCGACGTCATCTGCCTGCAGGAAACCCGCGCCAACGACGGGGAACTGACCAAGGCGTTGGCCCCGGCCCTCGATGCGGGCTGGCACCTGGCCTCGGCCGAGCCGTCCGCGAAGGGACGCAACGGGGTAGCCCTGCTGTCGAAGGCGGCTCCCGATGCGATTCGCACCGGCATCGGTGCCGCCGAATTCGCCGATGTGGGTCGCTACATCGAAGGCGACTTCGGCGATGTCACCGTGGCGAGCCTGTATCTGCCGTCGGGCGAGGTGGGTACCGAACGCCAGGACGAGAAGGAACGCTTCATGGCGGCGTTCGCGAAGTATCTGGCCAAGACGGCCAAGGCCGCGAAGTCCGACGATCGGGACGTGGTGGTGTGCGGCGATTGGAACATCGCCCACACCGAGGCCGATCTCAAGGCATGGAAGACCAACCGCAAGAACTCCGGCTTCCTGCCCGAGGAACGCGAGTGGTTGGCGCGGTTGCTCGCCGAGAAGGCACCGTGGACCGACGTCGTACGGGCTCTGCACCCGGGCGTCGAAGGTCCGTACAGCTGGTGGTCCTACCGCGGCAAGGCCTTCGACAACGACGCAGGGTGGCGGATCGACTATCAGTTGGCCACGAGCGATCTGGCCGAGCGCGCCAAGGAAGCGATCACCGAGCGGGCCGAGGCGTACGACCAGCGATGGTCCGATCATGCTCCGGTGACAGTGCGCTACCGCTAGAGCGGAGCCTGCGGAGTGACCCGTGTTGGCTAGGCAGGGAGTTGGCGTCGATGGGGTCGTGAAAAGATTGCCGTATGTCTTCCTCCGACTCCATCGACACTCCGCAAGGTCCGCGTCGGAGGGTGCTCTCCGGCATCCAACCGACTGCGGATTCGTTCCATCTCGGTAACTACCTGGGTGCGGTGCGGAACTGGGTGGAGTTGCAGGACGAGTTCGACGCGTTCTATTTCATTCCGGACCTACATGCGATCACCGTTCCGCAGGATCCCAAGGAGCTTCGCCGCCGCACCCGGGTGGCCGCGGCGCAGTTGCTCGCGGTAGGGATCGATCCGGAGAAGTCGACGCTGTTCGTGCAGAGTCAGGTGCCCGAGCATGCGCAGCTGGCGTGGGTTCTGAACTGCATCACCGGATTCGGCGAAGCAGCGAGGATGACGCAGTTCAAGGACAAGTCCGCCAAGCAGGGTCGCGATCACACCAGCGTCGGGCTGTTCACCTACCCGATTCTGCAGGCCGCGGACATTCTTCTCTATCGGCCGAATCTGGTGCCCGTGGGCGAGGATCAGCGGCAACACCTGGAGCTGACGCGCGATCTGGCGCAGCGTTTCAACACGCGATTCAAGAAGACGTTCGTCGTGCCCGATGCGCACATCATCAAGGGCACCGCGAAGATCTTCGATCTACAGGATCCCACCGCGAAGATGAGCAAGTCCTCGTCGAATCCGGCGGGCATCGTCAACATTCTCGACGATCCGAAGGTGTCGGCCAAGAAGATTCGGTCGGCAGTGACGGACAACGAACGCGACATCGTGTTCGATCCGGAGAACAAAGCG
>NZ_LVCU01000396.1:0-10875 GCF_001647185.1 Rhodococcus sp. EPR-147 | reverse complement strand
CGACCTCAAATCCGACACCGCCGACGTTCTGACCGAGTTCGTCGTTCCGCTGCGGGAGCGGATGGACGGGTTCATGGCCGATGTGGCCGAACTCGACCGCATCCTCGCGTCCGGTGCGCATCGAGCCAGGGAAGTGGCGAGTCGAACGCTTGCTCAGGTGTACGACCGGGTGGGTTTCTTGCCGCCTGGCGCATAGCATTTTCGACACACCGGGTTTCGCTGTGCTGCGATGCGGCGACACCATCCGACAGCAGCCGACAACAGCGAGAAGGCGAGTGCCATGCCAGATTTCAAGGCGATCCTCGACGACCGGCGCAACCGGTGGCCGTGGCTCGATCACACTGTTGTCGCTGCGCAGCGGTACCAGGGTCAGAAGGGCGACTACTACGCGGCCGGCATGACGTACTTCAGTGTGCTGGCCCTGTTCCCGCTGCTGATGGTCGCATTCGCGATCGCCGGGTTCGTGCTGGTGAATCAGCCCGAGTGGCTTGCCGAGATACAGTCGCAGATTGCCGAGAACGTGCCGGGCAGCTTCGGCGAGACGATCAACTCGCTGATCCAGACGGCCATCGAGTCTCGGACGAGCGTCGGCATCATCGGTCTGCTCGGTGCGTTGTATGCGGGTCTCGGTTGGATCGCCAACCTGCGCGAGGCGCTGACCGCGATGTGGGAGAGCCAGCACGAGCAGGGCGGATTTCTGGCCACCAAGGCCAAGGACTTCGCCGCGCTGCTCGGGCTGGGAACCGCGCTCGTGCTGTCGTTGGCGTTGTCGGCACTGGCCGGAGGTGGCCTGATGCGCAGCATTCTCGAGTGGGCAAATCTCGATTCCGTTCCGGGAGTGGGCGTCGCACTGCGCGTGTTCTCCGTTCTACTTGCGCTGGCCGGTACCTGGGCGTTGTTCACCTGGGTGATCTCGAGGCTGCCGCGCGAGCCGGTGTCGTGGCGCAGCGCAGCCAAAGGTGCGCTGCTCGCTGCCGTCGGATTCGAGATCTTCAAGCAGCTCGGTGCCCTCTACCTGGCTTCGGTGACGAGCGGTCCTGCAGGAGTGGTCTTCGGACCGATCATCGGTCTGCTGGTGTTCGTGTTCACGACGTCGCGTCTCGTGTTGTTCTCCACGTCGTTCGCCGCGACGACTCGAGAAAGCTTGGCCGAAGCCCACGTTCCGGCCCCGGAGCCGGCGGTGATCAACACGAGGGTCGAGGTCAGTGAGGGGCCGGGCGTCACGGGCGGTCTGGCTCTGGTGGGTGCCGGTGCCCTCGCAGCTCTCGGTTTCGCGGGACTGCGCAACCGGCGTCGCTGATCAGCGGTTGCGCGACAGACGCCGAGCGCCCCACAACAGCCCGATCACCACGATCGACCCGAGGACACCGATCGCGATGCGAACGACGGTGTCGCCCTGAGCCTGCATCTCGGACTGGCGGGAGCTCGACCCCGACGCCGATGCCGGTGGCTGGGCGAGAGTCGGCGTGGCCTCGGGCGCTCGGGTGCTCGTCACCGCGGACGTCGACTGCGGCTCCACGAGCTCGCCGACGCCGCGGCTCGAATCGAGAGCGAACCCGTAGTCCAACAGGCGGGCCGCTTGCTCCCACGGCCGGATCGGCAGCACGTCTCCCTTCATGATCGTCACGACGAGGCGTCGACCGCCCCGCTCTGCTCCTGCGACGAACGTCTGGCGCGCATCGTCGGTGTACCCGGTCTTGCCGCCGAGTGCGCCCTGGTAGTTGTAGAGCAACTGATTGTCGTTGGAGAGGGTGAACCCGGGCCGGTCCTGGTCGTCCGGGGTCGTGGGATCCTTCGGGTAGCCGGGGAACTGAACCGTCTCGGTCGAAATCAGTTGCGCGAAAGTCGGATCACGCATGGCCGCGCGGTAGATCAACGCCAGATCGTAGGCAGAGCTCGCCATGCCGGGACCGTCGAGACCCGACGGCGTGGCGGTGCGCGTATCGAGCGCACCCAGTTCTGCGGCCTTGGCATTCATCTTGTCCACGGTGGCCGCGTCCCCGCCCAGCTGCCTGGACAACGCATGCGCTGCATCGTTTCCCGATGCCATCACCAGTCCCTGCATCAATTGGAGATTGGTGTACACACCGTTCTCGCCGATGCCGACGGCACTGCCCTCTGCATCGGCGTCCTCCGCGGTCGCGGTGATCTGGGTATCCAGGTTCAGCTCGTCGAGGGCAACGAGTGCGAGCAGCACCTTGATCGTGCTCGCCGGCCGATGCCGCCCGTGCGGATCCTTGGCGACCAGAACGGAGCCCGAGTCCATGTCGGCCACCACGAACCCGGTGGCCGAGATGTCCGCGGGCAACGGGGGAGCCCCGTCCGGCAGTACCGCTCCACACTCGGCGAGCCGATCCCCGCCGACGGCCTCGGCGGGAATCGGGAGTGGTTGCGGGGCAGTGCTTCCAGGGGCCGGTACCTCGGACAGGTCGATCGCCGGGGGCGGTGATGCGGCGAAGGGGCAGCTGTCGGTGTCGGGCGTCGTGAACGGCGGTGTCGTCGTCACCACCGGTGGCTCGGCGGCAGGTTGTGCCAGAGCCGGTCCACAGCCGAAGCCGACGAGAATCATCGACACTGCCGACGCGGCCACGCACACTCGAATCCTTTTCATCGCGAATCACCATAGGCGCTCGGGGGTCGGTCGACGTGGCGACCCACCGGCGCGCGTCGCCCGAACGACCACTCCGATCCTCGTCCCGACATCGTCAGCGGCGACGGCCGAATGCAGCCCCTCGCGCAGCGGCACGCGCCCGCCACCAGAATGAGAACTCGCTCATGTTGTCTTCCTTCGGTTCTCACGTTCGACAGCGATCGTTGAGTCATCACCGAAACGGTGGCCCACAGAACTCGAATCGAAGGAGCAGTCATGAGAATGCCGGCAAAGTTCATGATCGTCGGTGCAGCAGCCGTTCTCGTCACCCTCGGAAGCGTCGGCGCACTCGCGATCGCCGACGACGGCCCCGCCCAGCAGCGGCCGTCGTCGAGCTCGGTGGAACAGCCTCTGTCGGAGGCAGATTCGGCCTCGAACCCGCCGGCAGCGCCCCAGCAGCCCGCAACGAACCGGATCTCGGACGACCGTTACGACGACGACTGGGACGACTGGGACGATCGCAACGACGACCTGGACGACCGTTACGACGACGACTGGGACGATCGCGACGATGACCGGGACGATCTGAACGATCGCAGCGACGACAACAACGACGACCTGGACGACGACAACGACGATCGGGACGACGACAACGACCGGGACGACTGAGACTCGAGCAGTGGCGTCGGCACCGGCCGACGCCATTCATGTCTCGGACAGTCGGTACCCCATTCCGCGGACGGTCTCGATTCGTGTGGCACCGAATTTCGCCCGGAGGTAGCGGACGTAGACGTCGACGACGTTGGAGCCCGGGTCGAAGTCGTAGCCCCACACCTGCGACAGGAGTTGCTCTCGCGAGAGGACCTGGCCCGGGTGGCGCATGAAGGTCTCGGCGAGGGCGAACTCACGGGCCGACAGGTCGACAGTGCGGTCTCCCGCCACAGCTCGTCGAGTACGCAGGTCCAGGGTGAGGTCGGCGACGGTGAGCTGAGTGGTGTCGACGGTTCTCTTGGTGCCCAGGCGAACTCGGATGCGCGCCAGCAGCTCCTCGAACCGGAACGGTTTGGCCATGTAGTCGTCGGCGCCGGTCTCGAGACCGGACACCACGTCGTGGACGCTGTCGCGCGCAGTCAACACGATCACCGGTATCTCGCATTGCTCTCCGCGCAGTCGCTGCAGTACCTCGAAGCCGTCCATGTTCGGCAGACCGATGTCGAGTACCACCAGATCGAAGTCACCGCTGCGGGCGTGTTCGTAAGCGGATCTACCGTCGGAGACGGTGGTCGTGCTGAAGCCGCTCGCTCGGAGCCCCTTCTGGACGAACGAGGCGATGCGGGGTTCGTCTTCGGCGATCAGGATGCGGGCCATGGTCGATCTTTCTGCGAGGGAACGGAATCGGTCAGTGGGATCGTGATGGTGAACGTGGCACCGTGCCCCGGTGCGCTGCCGACACTCACCCGTCCGCGGTGGGCCTGTGCGATGGCGGTGACAATGGACAACCCGAGCCCCGCGCCCTCGGTGCGTCTGGTTCCGTTGCGACCGCGGGCGAAGCGCTCGAAGATTCGTTCCTGCTCGTCGCGCGCGATTCCCGGGCCCGAGTCGGTGACCCAGAACCGGATGTCACCGTCGGACAGTTGGGATCCGATGCCGACACGACTGCCGGGCATCGTGTGGTGAGTTGCGTTGTCCGCCAACGCCAGCAGCGCCTGGGTCAGCCGTTGTGCGTCGAGCGGCGCGTGGACGGTCGCGCTGGCCTCGAGCACCCATTCCCGGTCGGCGAGGGTGGTCACCTTGTCGAACACGCTTCGGGTGAGCGCGTCGACATCGGTGACGACGGGGTTGACGAAGCTCGTCTGGTCGGCTCGGGTGAGCAGCAACAGGTCCGCGACGAGCCGGTTCATCCGATCGAGTTCGTCGTCGACGAGCGCGACGGTATCGCGCACGTCGACGGGGTCGTCGTGGTCGAGCACGTCGAGATGGCCGCGGACGATGGTGATGGGAGTGCGGAGTTCGTGGCCCGCGTCGTCGAGAAATCGGCGTTGACTGGCCGCGCCGGACTCGATCCGATCGAGCATCGAGTTCAGTGTGTCGATCAGGGCTCCGATGTCGTCGCCTCGACCCGTTGTTCTGGCGTCGGTGATTCGGCCGGACAGGTCGGTCTCGGTGATCGTTCTGGCGGTTGCGGTGATGTGTCTGATCGGCGACATGATGCGGCCCGCGACCAACCACGCCCCCACTGCCGCCAGCACCGAGGTGACGCCGCCGACGACGAGCATCAAGGTCGCGGTCTCGTCGGCGGAGGCGCGTTCCTGATCTGCGAAGTACGCGGCGATCACGACCCCGGTCACCGGGTCGCCCGCCAGAGAGACCGGCACCGCGAGGTACACCACTTCACCTGCGGCGCTCGAGTACGAACCCTCGACGGGCGCGGTGACGGTCCCGACTTCGGCGGTGAAGCCGTTGTCGTCGGACAGTCGCACCGGTGCCTGCTGCCTGCTCTGCACGGCGAAAGCGCCGTCCACGTAGCCCAGGAACTTCTCGTTGGGGCGGGCGAGGTTGTAGGTGATCACCACGCGGAGCACGTCGTTGATGTCGTCGAACGGTGCGCCGGTTCCGGGATCGACGCCTGCGTCGGTGAGGGTGGTGAACTCGGCGAGCTCGGTGCGCAGCGATTCGCGCATGCGGTTGTCGGTGGCGCGGATCATGAGCAGCCAGGTGGTGACGGTGACGGCCGCCAGAGACGCCAACACCAGCAACAGGACCCACGAGAAGATGCGGCTCCTGGCGCTGGTCGGGCGTAGGGCAAGCAGTCGCGTCCGCATCACGTGGTCGGTCTTGCAGCAGGATCAGTCGTCGTCATCGTCATCCCAGTCGTCGTCGAAGTCATCGTCCCAGTCGGCAGGCGGCAGCGGCGGCGGGGGCACGAATCCGTCCGGTGCCACCGGCTGTGGCGCGGCGGTCGGCGCGGTGCTGGGCGCGGGCTCGCCCGGCTGTGGTGCACCGGGAACGGGTTGCGGAGTACCCGGGGCGGATTGCACGGGTGCGGCGGGTGCGACTATGGGTGCGGGCAACGGGGTCTGCTCGCCCGTCGATCGAGTCGTCAGCAATGCCACGACGAGCACGCCGAGCGTGAGCAGACCCAGGGCCGAGACGATGATGGTTCGCACACGGTCGAGTCTGATGACGGCGGATTGTGGCTACGTGAATCGGAGATGAGAGTTCTCTCATGTCGTCCGAGGTCCCGTGTCGTTCCGAATGCTTGTCGGTTGTTCGAGAGGAAATGCAATGAGGGTTCGGCAAAGGCGCGGACCGATCGCGGTCGGCGCGATCTGTGCGGTCGCGGCACTGACGGTCGCTGCTTGTTCGAGCACCGGTGGTGCTCCTCGATCGTCCGACGACGGAAGCAACGCGGGAGTGGCAAACACTCCGTCGGCGACGATCGCGATGATCACGCACGAGGTTCCCGGCGACACCTTCTGGGATCTGGTTCGAAAGGGTGCCGAGGCCGCCGCGGCCAAGGACAACATCGAACTGCGCTACTCCGCAGACCCCGAAGCGCCCAACCAGGCCAACCTCGTCCAGAGTGCGATCGACTCGAAGGTCGACGGTATCGCGGTCACGTTGGCCAAACCCGACGCGATGGCCCCCGCCGTCGAAGTAGCGACCGCCGCGGGGATACCGGTCGTCGCGTTCAATTCCGGTTACGAGTCCTGGAAGGACATGGGAGTCCAGCAGTACTTCGGCCAGGACGAGACCATCGCCGGCGAGGCCGCGGGTGCGCGGCTCACCGATGACGGTGCCCGCAAGACTCTGTGCATCATCCAGGAGCAGGGGGCGGTTGCCCTCGAGGCTCGCTGTGCCGGCGTGACGCAGGGCTTCGGAGGCACCACCGATATCCTGAACGTCAACAGCAAGGACATGCCGTCCGTCGAGTCGACCATCACCGCCAAGCTGCAGCAGGATCCGACCATCGACCACGTCATTGCCCTCGCCGCTCCGATCGCGCTGACTGCGGTGCAGTCGAAGAACAACGCGGGCAGCGACGCCACGATCGTCACGTTCGACACCAACGCCGCACTCGTCGACGCGATCGAGTCGGGCGACGTGGCGTGGGCCATCGATCAGCAGCCCTACCTGCAGGGTTACCTGGCCGTCGACTCGCTGTGGCTCTACCTCAACAACGGCAACACGATCGGCGGCGGAACCCCGGTGCTGACCGGGCCCGCGTTCATCGACTCGACCAACATCGACGCGGTCGCCGAGTACGCCCGCAACGGCACACGCTGAGTGCGTCGCTTCGGCGCGGAAGGAAGAGCATGTCCACACAGGCCGATCCGGCTCTGTCCGAACACACCGTGATCACCGATGAGCGAATCAAGAAGCAGAAACCGTTGCAGCGGTTGCTGATTCGCCCGGAGATCGGTGCCCTGTTCGGTGCGGTCGCCATCTTCGTCTTCTTCTGCATCGTGGCACCACCGTTTCGATCACCCGAGGCTCTCGCGACCGTGCTGTACGCATCCTCGACCATCGGCATCATGGCGATCGGGGTCTCGCTGTTGATGATCGGCGGAGAATTCGACCTCTCCACCGGAGTCGCGGTGACGTTCTCGTCGATCATGGCCTCCATGCTGGCCTACAACCTGCACCTCAACGTGTGGACAGGCTCGGCGCTGGCGCTGGTACTGGCACTGGCGGTCGGTTTCCTCAACGGATACCTGGTGATGACGACCAAGATTCCGTCGTTCCTGATCACGTTGGCGTCGTTTCTGATGCTCACCGGCGTCAATCTCGCCGTCACCAAACTCGTCACCGGCCAGGTCGCCACCCCATCCATCTCGGACATGGAGGGATTCGACTCGGCCAAGGCCTTCTTCTCGTCCTCGTTCTCGCTGCTGGGGGTCTCGGTCCGCATCACCGTCGTGTGGTGGATCGTGTTCACGCTCGCCGCAACCTGGGTGCTGATGAAGACCCGGGTCGGCAACTGGATCTTCGCCGTCGGCGGCAACCAGGAATCGGCGCGTGCCGTCGGCGTCCCGGTCACGAGGGTCAAGATCGGCCTGTTCGTGTTCGTCGGCTTCTGCGCCTGGTTCGTCGGCATGCACCTGCTGTTCGCCTTCGACACCGTGCAGTCCGGCCAAGGCGTGGGCAACGAATTCCTCTACATCATCGCCGCCGTCATCGGCGGCTGCCTGCTCACCGGTGGATACGGTACGGCTGTCGGTGCGTTCATCGGTGCGTTCATCTTCGGCATGACCAATCAGGGCATCGTGTACGCAGGCTGGAACCCGGACTGGTTCAAGTTCTTCCTCGGCGCGATGCTGCTGTTCGCAGTGATCGCGAACAGCTCCTTCCGCAACTACGCGGCGAAAAGGTGACCATGACGTCTTCCGCGAACACGCCCCTGATCGAGCTCAAAGGCGTCGGTAAGAGCTACGGCAACATCATCGCGCTGCACGGGATAGACCTGCGTGTCGGTGCCGGTGAGGTCACCTGCGTGCTCGGTGACAACGGCGCAGGCAAGTCCACTCTGATCAAGATCATGTCCGGTCTGCATGGCCAGTCGGAGGGGGAACTGCTCGTCGACGGCAAGGCGACAACGTTCGGCTCGCCGAAGCAGGCCGTGGAACAAGGCATATCGACGGTCTATCAGGACCTCGCGGTCGTTTCCCTGATGCCGGTGTGGCGCAACTTCTTTCTCGGCCAGGAGCTGCGCAGGGGCAAGATTTTCAAGACCCTGGACACCCACGCCATGCGCGCGAGAACCATCGACGAACTGCGCAAGATGGGTATCGATCTGCCCGACGTCGATGCCCCCATCGGCTCACTGTCCGGCGGTCAACGTCAGTGCGTGGCGATCGCTCGCGCCATCTTCTTCGGTGCGCGAGTGCTCATTCTCGATGA
This sequence comes from Rhodococcus sp. EPR-147, assembly GCF_001647185.1. Taxonomy (NCBI): domain Bacteria; kingdom Bacillati; phylum Actinomycetota; class Actinomycetes; order Mycobacteriales; family Nocardiaceae; genus Rhodococcus; species Rhodococcus sp. EPR-147. The sequence continues at coordinate 2,384 of NZ_LVCU01000396.1, read as the reverse complement.
GCCGACCGCCGCTCTCGGCGTCAAGCAATCCGGCATGGTTCTCCGATACATCTCCGCGGCCAGGGAGAAGGGCTTCGGCGTCGTGTTCATCACCCACAATCCTCACCACGCGTACATGGTCGGAGACCACTTCGTCCTCCTCGATCGCGGACGTCAGACGCTGGACTGCGCGCACGACGACATCTCCCTCGACGATCTCACCAAGGAAATGGCGGGCGGCGACGAACTGGAGACCCTCTCCGACGAACTGCGTCGCTGACCGGTCCGCGGCCGCGGGCCCATGCGTGAGAATCGCGCGTGGCGGGTAGAAGACCGATAGCGGTGCCCGATGGAGGTGCCAGACGAAGGAGCCGAACATGAGCGAGCACGAGCCCCTCGGACCACTGTCGCCGGACTATCTCGAATCCGATTTCTTCGGATATCAGAGCATGCTCGACGACGCCGAGATCGAGGTGGTCCTGCGTACCCGTCGGTTCCTGCAGGACGAGGTCGCGCCGAGGGCGAACGAATTCTGGGAGAAGGCCACCTCTCCGGTGCACCTGATGCCGAAGATCGCCGAACTCGAAATCGCCGGTCTCGGTTACGCATTCGAGGACCGCAAGGCCTCACGCAAGCTGCTCACCGGCTGGCTCGAAATGGAGTTCGCGCGGGTCGATCCGTCGACGGGAACGATGTTCAGCGTGCACAGTTCGCTGGCGATGAGCAGTATCTCGATTCTGGGCTCCGAGGAGCAGCGCGAACGGTGGTTGCCTGCCATGCGTCGAATGGAGAAGATCGGCGCGTTCGGCCTGTCCGAACCGCACGGTGGCTCCGATGTCGCAGGCGGGCTGGAGACCACTGCCCGCCTCGACGGTGATCACTGGATCCTCAACGGCAGCAAGCGGTGGATCGGCAACGCCACCTTCGCCGATCTGACCATCGTTTTCGCCAAGGACGAGGCCGACGGCGAGGTCAAGGGCTTCGTCGTGGAGCAAGGATTCGAAGGCTTCCGGGCCGAGAAGATCGAGGGCAAGTACTCGCTCCGCGCGGTGGAGAACGCCGACATCCATCTGGAGAACTGCCGAGTCCCGGTCGGCAACAAGCTTGCCGAGGCCAACTCGTTCGCCGACACTGCGAAGGTGCTTCGGCTGACGCGCGGGGGAGTGGCCTTTCAAGCCGTGGGCGTGATGATGGGCGCGTACGAGCGGGCCGTGGCGTATGCGCGCGAACGCGAACAGTTCGGATCTCCGATCGCCTCGTTCCAGCTGATCTCCGACCTGATCGCCCGCATGACGGCGAACATCACCGCCGCGCTCGGGATGGCGATTCGTGTCGCTCAGTTGCAGGACAACGGCGTCCACCAAGACGAGCATGCGGCGCTCGCGAAGACGTTCTGTACGACGCGGCTGCGCGAGACGGTGGGTTGGGCCCGAGAGATCCTGGGCGGCAACGGAATTCTGATCGAGCACGACGTCATCAGATTCTTCGCCGATGCCGAGGCCCTGTACTCCTACGAGGGAACCGCGCAGATCAACAATCTGATCGTCGGCCGCGGAGTGACCGGCTTCGGCGCGTTCGTCTGACGTAGAACGTCGAAAGGCCCCTCCGCGTGTGCGAAGGGGCCTTTCGACTGCGGGGGGAGTTGTCAGCGTGCGAAGAGCAACGCTCGCTTGACTTCCTGGATCGCCTTGGTCACCTGGATGCCGCGAGGGCATGCGTCGGTGCAGTTGAAGGTGGTGCGGCAACGCCACACACCCTCGACGTCGTTGAGGATGTCCAGACGCTCGGTTGCACCCTCGTCACGGCTGTCGAAGATGAACCGGTGTGCGTTGACGATGGCAGCCGGACCGAAGTAGCTGCCGTCGCTCCAGAACACGGGGCACGAGGTGGTGCAGCACGCGCACAGGATGCACTTGGTGGTGTCGTCGAAGCGGGCGCGGTCCGCAGCGGACTGGATCCGCTCTCGGGTCGGCTCGTTGCCGGTCGTCATCAGGAACGGCTTCACGGCGCGGAACGCGTCGAAGAAGGGTTCCATGTCGACGATGAGGTCCTTCTCCACCGGCAGACCCTTGATGGGCTCGATGGTGATGTTCAGCGTCTTCGACGAGTCCTTGGGGAGCATGTCGCGCATGAGCACCTTGCAGGCGAGACGGTTGACACCGTTGATCCGCATCGCGTCGCTGCCGCAGACACCGTGTGCGCACGAACGACGGAACGTCAGGGTGCCGTCCAGGTAGCCCTTCACGTACAGCAGCAGGTTGAGCAGACGGTCGGTGGCCAGTGTGGGGACCTGGAAGGTGTCCCAGCGCTGACCGTCACCGCTCTCGGGATTGAAGCGCGCGATCTTGAGGTTGACCATCACCGCGCCCTCGGGGACGGGTGGCAGATCGGACTCGTTGGACTTC
>NZ_LVCU01000395.1:0-23230 GCF_001647185.1 Rhodococcus sp. EPR-147 | reverse complement strand
ACGCTCTTCGGTGCGGAACACCGAGGCGTTGTTGTCCATCGACTGCTGCATCTCGGTACGGATGTCGGCTGCGCGCTCGTGTCCGTGGTCGGAGAGGATCAGCTCCAGCCAGTCCTGCACCATCTTCGCCGGCTCCTCGGGGAGCGGGGTGAAGTCGACCGAGTTCGCGTACTCGGCCGCCGCGATGCCGGCACGACGTCCGAAGACGTTGATGTCGAGCAGCGAGTTGGTGCCGAGACGGTTGGCTCCGTGCACGGAGACGCAGGCACATTCGCCGGCCGCGTAGAGGCCGGGGACGATGTCCTCGTTGTTGCGCAGAACCTCGCCGCGGATCTTCGTGGGGATGCCGCCCATGACGTAGTGGCACGTCGGGTAGACGGGCACCGGCTCCTTGACGGGGTCGACACCGAGGTACGTGCGAGAGAACTCCATGATGTCCGGGAGCTTCTCGTCCAGAACTTCCTCGGGGATATGCGTGACGTCGATGTAGACGTAGTCCTTGTTCGGGCCGCCACCGCGTCCTTCGAGCACCTCGAGCACCATCGAGCGCGCGACGATGTCGCGGGGCGCGAGGTCCTTGATGGTCGGTGCGTAGCGCTCCATGAAGCGTTCACCCGACTCGTTGCGCAGGATTCCGCCCTCACCGCGCACGGCCTCGGAGATGAGGATGCCCAGGCCTGCGAGACCTGTCGGGTGGAACTGGTGGAATTCCATGTCCTCCAAGGGAAGGCCCTTGCGGAAGACGATGCTCATGCCGTCACCGGTGAGGGTGTGGGCATTGGAGGTGGTCTTGTAGATCCGGCCCGAGCCTCCGCTGGCGAAGATGATCGACTTCGCATGGAAGATATGCAGCTCACCGGTGGACAGCTCGTAGGCGATGATTCCGGTCGCGACGGGACCGTCGTCGGTCTCGGTCAGACACAGATCCAGTGCGTAGAACTCGTTGTAGAACTCGACGTCGTGCTTGACGCAGTTCTGGTAGAGCGTCTGCAGGATCATGTGGCCGGTGCGGTCGGCCGCGTAGCACGCACGACGCACGGGAGCTTTGCCGTGATCGCGGGTGTGGCCACCGAAGCGCCGCTGATCGATCTTGCCCTCGGGTGTCCGGTTGAAGGGAAGGCCCATCTTCTCGAGGTCGAGAACCGCGTCGATGGCTTCCTTGGCCATGATCTCCACCGCGTCCTGGTCGGCGAGGTAGTCGCCGCCCTTGACGGTGTCGAACGTGTGCCACTCCCAGTTGTCTTCCTCGACATTGGCCAGGGCGGCACACATGCCACCCTGGGCTGCGCCGGTGTGCGAGCGCGTGGGGTAGAGCTTGGTCAGTACGGCTGTGCGAGCACGGGGTCCGGCCTCGATCGCAGCACGCATACCGGCACCGCCTGCGCCGACGATCAGTACGTCGTAACGATGTTCCTGCATGTAAGCGTCAGTGTCCTTAGCTCGCCGTGATGTTGGGATCGAACGTGAAGATGACGTACGTGCCGACGCCCATGATGAGGATCATCGACAGCACCAGCAGCGTGGTCAGCCAGAATCGCGTCGAATCCTTGCGGGAGTAGTCCGCGATGATCGTGCGCAGGCCGTTGCCGCCGTGCAGCTGCGCCAGCCACAGCATCGTCAGGTCCCAGAACTGCCAGAACGGGCTGGCCCAACGACCGGCGACGAAAGCGAAGTTGATGCGGTGCACACCGTCGTCGAGCATCAGCATGATGAACATGTGGCCCAGGACGAGCACGACGAGTGCCAGGCCGGAGAAGCGCATGAACAGCCATGCGTAGAGCTCGAAGTTGCCCTTGCTCTGCCGCCGCGGCGAACGCGGGTTGGCCAAGCTGGCGGGACGGTCGTAGTTCGTGCCGAGGACCTTGGCCTCGGGACCCTGCGTCGACATCAGTGACCACCCGCCGTGAACATGTTGTAGAAGATTCGTCCCGCGCCGGGGATCATGACGACGAGCCAGATGACTGCGATCGCCCACAGCATCGGCTTTTGGTACTGCGGTCCCTTGGACCAGAAGTCGATCAGCATCACGCGGATGCCGTTCAACGCGTGGTACAGCACTGCCGCGACGAGGCCGATTTCCATCAGGCCGACGAGCGGGGTCTTGTAGGTCTCGATGATGGCGTCGTACGTCTCGGGGTTGACCCGAACCATCGCCGTGTCGAGAACGTGGACGAACAGAAAGAAAAAGACCAGAACGCCTGTGATGCGGTGCAGAACCCAGGACCACATGCCCGGGTCCCCGCGGTACAGAGACCGCTTGCGCTCCTTGACCGGAGCGACTTCCGTCGTGCTACTCATCGAGTGCAATGCCTCCAACGTCGTTGGTGGACGCATCGAGCCCCGGTGGCCGGTCTTGCCTGGCTCGATTTGTCGCGATTCGGCCCTAGTGCTGGTTGTACTAGCCGCTTACTGGAAACTGTAAACCCATTCGAAACACGGAACTAATTCGACTCGAGGTTCGTACGGTGCCGAAATGCGGTGTTAGGTTTGCCTTCCCAATTGATGAATGCTCATCGGACCGGATCTCTGCATCAATTCAGACACCGTGATTGGATGGTTCACCATGAACGAAATCGACTGGAAGACGTTGCGCGACAATGCTCATGAGGCAATGGGCCGTGCCTACGCCCCATACTCGAACTTTCCGGTCGGTGCGGCGGCTCTGGTGGACGACAATCGGATAGTCACCGGGTGCAATGTGGAAAATGTCTCATACGGTTTGGGGCTCTGCGCGGAGTGCGGGTTGGTGTCCAACCTGCACTCGACCGGCGGCGGCAGACTCGTCGCCTTTTCCTGCTGCGATTCCAGGCGTGAAATTCTGATGCCGTGCGGGCGATGCCGACAGCTGCTGTACGAGTTCGGCGGCCCGGATCTGCTCGTCGACACCGTCTCGGGACCGGCTCGACTGGCAGAGTTGCTCCCGAATGCTTTCGGCCCCGACAACCTCGACGAAGGACGCGTGAACAACCATGCCTGACGCCGTATCCATCATCAGCGCCAAGCGAGACGGGCGCGTTCTCGACGACGAACAGATCGAATGGGTGATTGCGGAGTTCACCCGCGGATCCGTCGCGCCGGAACAGATGTCGGCTCTCGCGATGGCTGTTCTGTGGCGTGGATTGTCGCGTCGCGAGCTCGGTACGTGGACGAACGCGATGATCGCGTCGGGTACCCGAATGGACTTCTCGGCACTGCCGCTGCCCACCGTCGACAAGCACTCGACCGGTGGTGTCGGAGACAAGATCACGCTGCCGCTGGCTCCGCTCGTCGCCGCCTGCGGTGCGGCAGTGCCGCAGCTGTCGGGTCGAGGACTCGGACACACCGGCGGAACGCTCGACAAGCTCGAGTCCATCCCCGGCTGGCGAGCGGATCTGAGCGGTGAGGAGATGCATCGCATCCTGGCCGATCCGGCGATCGGTGCTGTCGTGTGCGCTGCCGGTGCCGATCTGGCTCCGGCCGACAAGAAGCTCTACGCACTGCGCGACGTGACGGGAACGGTCGAATCGATCCCGCTGATCGCCAGCTCGATCATGAGCAAGAAGATCGCGGAGGGCACCGGGGCGCTCGTGTTGGATGTCAAGGTCGGTGCCGGTGCGTTCATGAAGAACGTCGACGACGCACGTGAACTGGCCACAGCGATGGTCGAGCTCGGAACCGATGCGGGCGTGCGGACTCTGGCGGTGCTGACGGCGATGGACACCCCGCTCGGGCTCACCGCGGGCAACGCGCTCGAGGTGGAGGAGTCGGTCGAGGTTCTCGCCGGAGGTGGCCCGGCCGACATCGTCGAGCTGACGATCACGCTGGCGCGCACGATGCTCACCGCGGCCGGGATCGAGGGCATCGATCCGGCCGACAAGCTCGCCGACGGTTCGGCCATGGATCGGTGGCGAACGATGATCGCCGCGCAGGGCGGCGATCCCGATGCCGCACTACCTGTCGCCCGGGAGAGCCAGGACTTCACCGCCACCGCCGACGGCGTCGTCACCGGGTTGGACGCAATGGGCGTCGGGCTCGCGGCCTGGCGACTGGGCGCGGGCCGCGAGCGACAGGGTGAGCCGGTGCAGAGCGCTGCCGGTGTGCGGCTGCACGCCAAGCCCGGCGATCGGGTACGTGCTGGGGATCGACTGGCGACGCTGTACACCGACACCCCCGAGCGCTTCGAGTATGCGCAGCAGGCACTCGAATCCAGTTGGGAGATAGGGGCCACGGCCTCGCAGCCGAGGCCCCTGGTGATCGACCGCATCGGTCGGTGAGGAGCTCGGGCAGTAGCGAGCCCGGTCAGATCAGGTTGCCTGCCTCCGTCAGCACGCTGCGCAGGATCTGCTCCATCTCGTCGAACTCCTTCTGGCCGCAGATCAGCGGTGGTGCCAGCTGTACCACCGGGTCGCCGCGGTCGTCGGCGCGGCAGTACAGCCCGGCGTCGAACAGCGCGGTGGACAGGAATCCGCGAAGGATGCGCTCTGCTTCGGCATCGCTGAACGTTTCCTTCGTGGCCTTGTCCTTGACCAACTCGATGCCGTAGAAGAATCCCTCGCCGCGGACGTCGCCGACGATCGGCAGGTCGTGCAGTTTCTCGAGCGTGGCACGGAACGCCGGGGCGTTGTCTGCGACGTGCGCGTTGATGCCCTCGCGCTCGAAGATGTCGAGGTTGGCCATGGCAACGGCGGCGGAGACGGGGTGGCCGCCGAAGGTGTATCCGTGTGCGAAGCTCGACGTGCCGTCGTCGAACGGCTCGAAGAGCTTGTCGGAGGCGATCATTGCGCCGATGGGGGAGTAGCCCGAGGTCAATCCCTTGGCGCAGGTGATGATGTCCGGTACGTAGCCGAAGTCGTTGCACGCGAACATCGATCCGATCCGGCCGAACGCACAGATCACCTCGTCCGAAACCAGGAGTACGTCGTAGCGGTCGCAGATTTCACGGACGCGCTCGAAGTATCCGGGCGGGGGAGGAAAGCAACCCCCGGCATTCTGAACCGGCTCGAGGAACACCGCGGCCACCGAATCGGGGCCCTCGAATTCGATTGCCTCGGCAATCCGGTCCGCGGCCCAGATTCCGAATGCTTTCGGATCTGTGTCCAGGGGAGCGGGGGCGCGGTAGATGTTGGTGTTCGGCACTCGAAACGCGCCCGGCGTCAGCGGCTCGAACGGTTCCTTGAGCGCGGGGATTCCGGTGATGGCCAGCGCACCCTGCGGGGTGCCGTGGTAGGCGATCGCTCGCGAGATCACCTTGTGCTTACCGGGCTTGCCGACTTTCTTGAAGTACTGCTTGGCCAACTTCCATGCGCTCTCGACGGCCTCGCCGCCACCGGTGGTGAAGAAGACCCGGTTCAGGTCGCCGGGGGCGTAACCGGCGAGCCGTTCGGCAAGTTCGATGGCCGGTTCGGTGACGTACGACCACAATGGGAAGAACGCCAGTTCTTTGGCCTGCTTGGCTGCGGCCTCGGCCAGTTCTTCACGGCCGTGTCCCACCTGGACCACGAACAGCCCCGACAGACCGTCGATGTAGCTCTTTCCGTTGGAATCCCAGATGGTCGAGCCTTCCCCGCGGGTGATGATCGGGGGAGTGACCCCTGCGCCGTGGCGGGTGAAGTGGCCCCACAGGTGCTTGGCTGCGGAAGCATCGAGTTCGGCTGTCGTTCGTGTCATCGTGTTCCCCAATTGTATTGCTGCTTGACGAGTTTGAGATAGACCAGGGTTTCGGTGCTGGTGACGCCGTCGAGACTTCTGATCTGCTTGTTCAGGATCTGCAGGAGTTGTTCGTCGTCCTCGCACACCACTTCCACGACGACGTCGAACGACCCTGCGGTGAGGACGACGTAGTCGATCGCATCGATCGCCGACAGTTCCTCGGACAGGGCGTAACTGTCGCCGGTGCACTTGATGCCGATCATGGCCTGCCGCTTGAATCCGACCTGCACCGGATCGGTCACCGCGACGATCTGCATGACGCCGGAGTCCGTCAGGCGCTGAACTCGTTGACGGACAGCCGCTTCCGAGAGTCCGACGGCTTTGCCGATGGCGGCGTACGAGCGACGCCCGTCCTCTTGGAGTTGCTCGATGATCGCCTTGGAGACGTCGTCGAGTGCGATGGGCGGTTGCTCGGGCATGGCTCGATCTTGTCACTGTCGTGGCCGTGAACACAACCCGTCCACGATGAAAAGCGTGTCAATTTTCGATTCAAACGACAGAATCAGTTGTCGAAAGGCTCGAAACAGAGAGAATCAGTGGGTTCGACGGTACTCTGCAGGCATGGCGAACATTCCTGGTTGTTGGATCGACGGACGCGCGGTCGACGGTGGCGGTGATCGGTACGAGGTCGACGATCCCGCGACCGGAGCTGTCGTTGCCGACGTCGGTTTGGCCACTGCCGGGGACGTCGATTCGGCTCTCGCGCATGCTCGATCGGCTTTTCCGTCATGGTCCACCGCCACCGCCACCCCCGCGCACCGCAGCGCCGTGTTGATGGAACTGGCGCGTCTCGTTACGGCCGACACGGAGAACTTCGTGTCCGAGGAAGTGGCGCAGACCGGCAAATCGACAAGGCTGGCAACCGAATTCGACGTTCCGGGCAGCATCGACAACATCGAGTTCTTCGCCGGAGCGGCGCGGCACCTGGACGGCAAGGCTGCTGCGGAGTACTCGGGTGAGCACACCTCCGCCATCCGCCGGGACGCCGTCGGAGTGGTCGGGTCGATCACTCCGTGGAACTATCCGCTGCAGATGGCGGTGTGGAAAGCGATACCGGCGTTGGCGGCCGGGTGTTCCATCGTGCTCAAGCCCAGTGAACTCACGCCGCTGACCACCCTGCGGCTGGCGCGCTTGGCTACCGAGGCAGGCGTGCCCGACGGGGTGTTCAACGTCGTCACCGGAACCGGAGTGGACGCCGGAGTCGCGCTGTCCTCCCATGCCGGACTGGACCTGATGACGTTCACCGGCTCCACTCCCGTCGGCAGGCGCGTGATGGCGCAAGCCGCCGCGCACGGCACGCGGGTGCAGCTCGAGCTCGGCGGCAAGGCACCGCTGGTGGTGTTCGACGACGCCGACCTCGACGCAGCCATTCACGGTGCCGTCGCGGGATCGTTGATCAACGGCGGCCAGGACTGCACGGCGGCCACCCGCGCCATAGTCGCCGAATCCCTGTACGAGGACTTCGTCGCCGGAGTCGCCGAGTTGATGGGGCGCGTCGTCGTGGGAGACCCGAGGGATCCGGCAACCGACATGGGATCGTTGATCTCCGTCGCGCACAGAGATCGGGTGGCTGCGATGGTGGACCGGGCCCGCGACGCGGGTGCCAGGGTGGTGACCGGAGGCCGTGTCCCCGAGGGGCGAGGCGCGTTCTACCCGCCCACCCTGATCGCCGATGTCGGTGAGCAGGACGAGATCTATCGCGACGAGGTGTTCGGTCCGGTGCTCACGGTGTCCACGCATCACGGGGACGACGACGCGATCCGACGCGCCAACGACACCGAGTTCGGACTCGCCGCCTCGGCGTGGACCCGCGACCTGTACCGCGCGGGCCGAGCGACGCGGGAGATCGCCGCCGGCTGTGTATGGATCAACGACCACATCCCGATCATCAGCGAGATGCCACACGGTGGATTTGGGGCCTCGGGTTTCGGCAAGGACATGTCCAGTTACTCGCTCGACGAGTACCTCACCGTCAAGCACGTCATGACCGACATCACCGGTGTGGCCCGAAAGCCTTGGCACCGAACGGTCTTCGCGTCCGTCGACGCTGCAACGCAGGGAGATGCCCGATGAACGCACCGTGGGCAACCACCCCCACCGACCGCGGCGTGACCATGGTGGCCGGCGCGGCACCGGAGTCCTACTGGCTCGATCGTCCCGAACGCCCGGCACCACGGACTCGGCACACCGGTTCGACTGCAGCGGATCTGGTGATCGTCGGCGGCGGATTCACCGGACTGTGGGCGGCTCTGCATGCGGCAGAGGAGAACCCGAACCGATCGATCGTGCTGCTCGAAGGCGACCGCATCGCCGAGGGCGCAACGGGACGCAACGGCGGCTTCTGTGCGGCCAGCCTGACGCACGGACTGGGCAACGGACTCGACCGCTACGCCGACGAACTACCGGAACTGCTGCGGATGGGCACCGAGACGCTCGACGCGATCTGCGCGACTGCGGACAGGTACGGGATCGACGCCGACATCGAACGCACCGGCGAGCTCGACATCGCCAATTTCGACTGGCAGGTGGACGACCTGCGGGAGCTCGGCGACGAGGGGAGGCGACTGGCGCAGCCGATGGAATACCTCGACGCCGCTGCCGTGCAGTCCAGGATCACCTCACCGATGGCGCGCGGTGCACTGTTCGACCCCGATGTCGCGATGATCGACCCCGCCAAACTCGCCTGGGGCCTGGCCGACGCGGCCGAGTCGCTCGGCGTTCGCATTCACGAGAACACTCGGGCGCTGTCGATCGGCAAGTCCGGCACAGGTATTCGAGTCAAGACGGGCTACGGCACCATCGAGGCAGGCAAGGTGCTGCTGGCCACCTCGGCATCGAAATCGTTGCGTCGCAAACTCCGTCACTGGATCGTCCCGGTGTGGGACTACGTGATCATGACCGAACCACTGACGTCGGCGCAGCTCGCAGACATCGGCTGGTCCGGCCGCGAAGGATTGGCCGACTCCGGCAACCGATTCCACTACTTTCGGTTGACGGCCGACAACCGCATCCTGTTCGGCGGGTGGGATGCGCACTACTTCTACGGTGGCGACACCGACCCACGCCGAACCCAACATCCCGAAGAGTTCGCTTTGCTCGCCGAACACCTGCTGCAGATGTTCCCGAGCCTCGAGGGAATCCGCGCCACCCACGCCTGGGGCGGATCGATCGACACGTGCTCGCGGTTCAGCGCCTTCTGGGATCTCGGCATGAACGGACGGGTGGCCTCGATCGCCGGGTTCACCGGCCTGGGCGTCGGCGCGTCGCACTTCGGTGCCCGCACCGCCCTCGATCTGCTCGACGGCAAGGACACCGAACGAACACGCCTGAAGATGGTGCGCAGCATGCCGTTGCCGTTCCCACCCGAGCCCCTCAAGTCGATCGGGATCAACATCACCCGCGCGGCATTCGCCCGAGCCGATCGCAACGGCGGTAAACGAGGACTGTGGCTCAAGGGCATGGACGCGCTGGGTCTGGGCTTCGACAGTTAGAGCGGCTGCGCCGCACGTGCACGGAAACTCGACCTCTGCTACGAGCTTCTGCTCACGTGCGGCGAAGCCGCTCTACTCGTGCGGAACGACGATCACCGGCACCGGGGCGGCACGCAGAATCTTCGCCGCACTCGAACCGAGGAACACCCGCTTGGGAGTGGCCAATCGACTCGAGCCGAGGAACAGCACATCGCCCGGCTTCCAATCGAGGTTGCCCATCGCCTCGGCCAGCGTCGATCCGTCGGCGACGATCGACTCCAGGCCGTCGATATCGGGGAGCGTGCGCACCGCGTGGTCGAGATTGTCCTGCGCGGCAGCGACCTGTCGTCGCCGCGTATCCAGCGAGGTCTCGTCACTCGGGGCCCCGGTCGGCTCGAGCGAGACCAGCGAGACCAAGCGCACCGGCACGTGCGCCGCACTGGCAATGGTGATCGCGAACGGCAACGGATTCGGGGCGGACGCTCGGGTCGGTACTGCGACGGTGAGGTCGGTGATCGGTGCGTTCGAGAGCCGGTAGCCCCGAGGTGCGAGTGCCAGCGGAACTTCGGAGGCGTGCAGGAGCTGGCCGGCAACCGAACCGACGGAATGCCGATTCAGCAAGCCGTCGCCGGCTCCGCCGACGACGATCATGTCCGCATCGGTCTGCACCGCGAAGTCGATCAGGGCACGGGCGAAGGACTCGTGCGAGAGCACGTGCGTTGTCACCTCGATGCCCGACGGCACCTGGGCGGCCGCGTCGGCCACCCAGCCCTCGGCCTTGGCCGCGAGAACTTTTCGATACGGTCCACTGCCTTCCATGACCGGTTCGTCCACGGCCATGACCAGCACGATGTCGATGGACGCGTCGAGGGCGCGGGCGAGGGCGGTGGCCAGGGCTACGCCGTCGTCGCCGCTGGGAGTGGCGAGATAGCCGACGGTGATCTTCATGAATGGGGTGTCCTTCTCTACTGGTAAGTGTCCGGAACCTTGACTTCGGTGGACGCGGTGAGTGTCTTGCCCTGGAAGAAGTCCTTGTTGCCCACGAAGCACAGCAGCATGAGCGGAATTCCGAGTACCAGCATGCCGACGCCGAGGACGAACACACCGCCGATCGGACCGTAGACGGTGTAACCGTAGTCGGGCTTGATCATGTCGACCGCGCTCTGCACGAACGCCCACGTCATCGACAGCCCGCCGAGGAGCGGAAAGATGCCGCGCATGAACAGGTTTCGGACGGACGAGAAGAGCGTGCGACGGAAATACCAGGCGCACGCGTACGCGGTGATGCCGTAGTAGAACGCGACCGCGAGCCCGAGTGATGCCACCGAATCCTGCAGCGCGTTGGCGCTGACGAAAGTGAGCACCAGATAGAACATCAGCGCCGCGGCACCCATCACGAGCGTGCCGAAGCCGGGCGTCATGTACTTCGGGTGCACGCTGGCGAACCGCTTGGGGATCGCTTCGTACACGGCCATCGACAATGTTCCGCGGGCCGTGGGCAGGATGGTCGTCTGCGTGGAGGACAGTGCCGAGATGGAGACGGTCAGCAGTAGCAGCGACGCGACGATCGAACCCGCGACCGGATCGCCGAGAATGGTGAGCACATCGTCGACGTTGTCCGGGTTGTTCAGGCCGATGCCGGTGTCGCCGAACCCGGCGAACGACTGCACGGCGTATCCGACGAGCACGTAGGTGGCCACGAGAATGAGCGTGGTGATCACCGCGGCGCGTCCCGGAGTCTTCTCCGAATCCTTCGTTTCCTCGCCGACGGCAAGGCAGGCGTCCCATCCCCAATAGATGAAGATGCACAGGATGATGGCCTGGGCCGCGTCGGACATCGTCACTCCGGTGGGAACCAACCAGCTCCACTGGGGCGTGATGGCTTGCGGTCCCGCGGTCCCGGTACCCACCTTGACCAGAGCAGTCACCGACACTCCGATGAGCACCCCGAACTGCACGACCAGCAACACGTTCTGCATGCGTTCGCTGATGAGGATGCCGCGAAAGCTGACATAGGTCATCGAGACGATGAAGAACGAACCGAGGGCGACCTTGGCTGCGGTCGACTCCGCCAACCCGGACAGTCCCAGGAACTCGAACAGATAGATGGCAGCGATCTCGGCGACGTTGGCCAGCACGATGATCGCCGAGACGGCCAGCCCCCACCCGGCCATCCAACCGACCCAGGGCCCGAATGCCTTGGTACCCCAGGTGAACGACGTGCCGCAGTCCGGTGTGTCACGCCCGAGTTCGCGGTAGGCGAAGGCGGTGAGCAGCATCGGAACGAAGGCGATGAGGAACATCGAGGGCGCTTTGTCGCCGACGGCCAGAACCACGTAACCGAGGGTCGCGGCGAGGCTGTAGGCCGGGGCCACCGCCGACAAGCCGATGACGATGTTGCCGACCAGCCCGAGAGCGCCGGTGTTGAGTCCTTTACCCGGAAGGGTGTTCGGCGGTTCCACAGTGGACATAGATCTCTCCGAGGTTCGAGACGACCGAGGACGTCGGAGGGGACCCGACAGAATCGGCCGCGCGTGTGTGCTGAACACTACGATTTCCGTCGCAGATCCGCTGTGTATCGACGGAATTGTTTTCATTGGAGAAACAATGCAACGAAATAGGTCGCAGAAGCGGCGAAGTTCGGGGGAATCCGCGGACTCGCCGAGTGGTGATGACAGACGCGCGTGCGTGCGAGCCGCACGCTACCGTCGTCACATGAGCACCGCGGAGAACACTCAGTCCTCGATCGGTGGCAGTGCGCCACTCGATCTCGCGTCGATCAGGACAGCTCCCAAGGCGTTGCTGCACGATCACCTCGACGGCGGACTCCGCCCGCAGACCGTGTTGGAACTGGCCGACGAATGCGGCTACGGCGATCTTCCCGCCACCGACGGCGCGGCATTGGGCGAGTGGTTCCGCGACGCGGCGGACAGCGGCTCGCTCGTGCGGTACCTCGAGACGTTCGCGCACACCGTTGCCGTGATGCAGACTCCCGAAGGACTGTTCCGGGTGGCGCGCGAATGCGCCGAGGATCTGGCCGACGACGGCGCCGTGTACGCCGAGGTTCGCTTCGCGCCGGAACAGCACCTCGAGCGCGGACTGACTCTCGACGAGGTCGTCACCCATACGCTCGCCGGCTTCGAGGCAGGGATCTCCGCGGCCAAGGTGCGCGGCAAGAACATCACGATCGGCACCTTGCTCACCGCGATGCGGCACGCGGCGCGTTCGCGGGAAATCGCCGAACTGACGGTCCGGTTCCGTGACCGCGGCGTCGTGGGCTTCGACATCGCCGGTGCCGAAGCGGGCTTCCCTCCCAGTCGCCACCTCGACGCCTTCGAATACATGCGAGCGAGCAACGCGCACTTCACCATTCACGCTGGAGAGGCGTTCGGTCTGCCGTCGATCCAGGAAGCAGTGGCGTTCTGCGGCACCGACAGGCTCGGTCACGGGGTTCGGATCACCGACGACATCACCACCGACGCCGACGGCACACCCGAGCTCGGCCTGCTCGCCGCCTACGTCCGCGACACACGGATGCCCCTGGAACTGTGCCCGAGCTCGAACGTCCAAACCGGTGCTGTCGAGTCGTTGGCGACCCACCCGTTCGATCTGCTTGCCCGATTGCGATTCCGGGTCACCGTCAACACCGACAACCGCTTGATGAGCGATACGTCGATGAGTCGAGAGATGGTCAAGCTCGTCGAGACCTTCGGCTACGGCTGGAGCGATCTCGAGCGATTCACCATCAACGCGATGAAGTCGGCGTTCCTGCCGTTCGACGAGCGGCTGGCGCTGATCGACGACGTCATCAAGCCGGGTTACGCGGTGCTGATCGGCTGATCGAGCAGCCCCGGGGGCCGGCTACTTCTTGCGCAGTCGGCTCTCGAACTCGCGCTCGAGGGCGCGCCACGCTTCGGCCTCGACGTCGAACGGTGCGCTCGGCGCGAGCCGGTCGGGACTGGGCTCGAGGGCGTACGAGACGTACCAACCCAGTGGCGTGGACGTGGCGAGTGCTTCGTCGACGGAATCATCACCGGCGAAATCTGCGGCGTCGGTGAACAATTCGACGGCCAGATCCAACTGGTCGACGTCCACCGCGGTGGGCCCTTCGGCGAGATCGTCGGCCAGGCCGGGCAGGACGTACACGTTGTCGTCGGTGATCTCGATGTCGAGGGAGCCGTCGATGGCGGCGGTCTGAACATCGGAGTAGGTGCTGACCTGTGCCAGATCGTGATCGTGATCATCGGCCAGGTAGCGGGCCAACGAACGCTCGGAACCGAAGACGCTGATGGCACCGCCGCGACCGAGGAACACCGGCTTGTCGCCGAGGTAGCACCGCAGGGTGTAGAGCGTGTCGTCCGAGGTGATGATGCGAATCGGGTCGATGCCGACGGTGGTCCAGAAGGTATCTTCGGCCGCGGCTGCGGCGATCGGATCGCGATCCACCTCGGCGGAGTCGTCGTCTTCGTCGTCGTCGTCCGAATCGGAGTCGATGTCGTCCGTGACGTCATCGGCGTCGACGGCGTTCTCGGCAGCTGCGGTGATCTCGGCTTCGGCGACGGCAACGGCAGCGGAGTCGACATCGGGGGAGGTGACGATGGAGTCGACCGCGTCGAGCACGTCGTCCCAGTGCTTGGCGACCGCTGCACCGATGCGGTCCCACAGTTCACCGCCCTCGCGACCGAGGAAGTTCTCGACGCCTCCGCCGACTGCCCCGACGAAAGGGTTGGATCCGAAAAAGCTTGTGACCGGTCGCAGTTCGCAGACGTCGCCGATGGAGGAGACGATGTCGAAGGTGGCCTGCAGTTCGGCGAGAACGTCGGCTTCGGGATCGGAGGCCACCAACTCCGGCAGGGCGACCAGATCGAAGCGGTGCAGATCGTCGGGCTCGAGTTCGTGTGCGGCGAGTGCGGAGACCACCTTCCACGACGGATGGTCGACGAGGTCGTTGTCGTCGTCGGACCTGACGAATGCCGCGAGCTCTGCGACGGTCGAGAATCCGTACAGGTCTTCCTCGTGTCCGAGGAATGCCTCCCACTCGTCGTCGCCTTCTCGCCACTCCGGTGCCCACAGTGTCGAGAAGTCACCGGCGGTGAGACCGAGTTCGATCGGGATGATGTCTCCAGCCATGGCGCGAAGCCTATCTCAGGAGTCTGTGAACGAACCCTGCAGACTTTGCAGGATCACCTCGCGCTGGTCGAGCGCGGCACGTGCTGCGTCGGCAGCGACGGCGGTGATCGTCGACGCGAGTGCATGAGCGGCAACCGATCCGAGGTTCTCGGCGAGTTCGAGCTCGACCAGGGCGCCGGACCCGTCGACGACGACAAACACCAGACCGTCCGGCGAGGTGAGTCGAATTCTGATGCGGTCCAGTCGCTCGTGCGTTTCGCGAAGTGCGTCCAGCCGGTGCTGGGCACTGCCGACCAGAGCGTCGAGTTCGGTGGTGTGGGCGTGGGTCATACCTGCTTCAACCAACTCGTGGGTGCGGAGTCCCCTGCGAGATGCTCGTTCGCTTCGGCGGCGACTCGGGCACGGGTGGGCAGACCGAGACGATTGAGAACCTCGGTGGGAACGCCGTCCTCGGCGAGGAGGGTGCGCCGCTGAGCTCGTGCGGCCGCACTCGCCCGTACACAGTGCTCGAGAATCGTCGACGCCAAAGCGCCTCCGCTGTAGCGCAGTTCGCGTTCGTCGATCGCGATCCCGATCGGCAGTCCGTGTTCGGTGGCGCGCACCGTCACCGAGCCCGATCGTGTTCCCGATACGGCACTGACGACGGTGATGTCCGAGTCCGTCACTGGCCGGCCCTTCATTCGGTCGGACGGTAGAAGCCCTTGAAGCCCATACCGCTGTTGGTCGTTCTGATCGGCCCCACCTGCACCGGGTCGCCTGCCTCGACGAGCTGACCGTTGCCGATCACCATGGCCACGTGTCCGTCCCAGACGGCGAGGTCACCGGGCATCACCTCACCCGGTGCCACGGCGGAGCCGATGTCCTGTTCCTGTGCCAGACGCGGGATCTCGACGCCCTGCTGTGCATACGCCCACTGGGTCAATCCGCTGCAGTCGAGTCCGCTGCCCGGCGTGGTGCCGCCCCACGCGTAGGGCACGCCCTGTTGGGTCAGTGCGCTACGGACGGCACCTGCGGCTTCGGCGTTGGGTGCGGTGACGGTACTGCCGTCCGGTAGCCGGATCTCGACTCCCCGGCCGGTGCTGTCTGGGGTTCGGTAGGGATCGGTGCCCGGATTGCCCAGGTAGTTATGGGCACCGCCGCCACCGACACCGCTGCTCGGTGACTCGGCTCCGGCGGCGGGGGAGGAGACGGACTGCGCGAACGTCTTCGCCAGCTTCTCGCCTGCTTCGATCACCTGTGATGTCGGGGGCGAGGTCATGAGATTCGAGGGTGAGCCGGGGGACGATGTCGGTCCGCCGCCGACGGGGCCGGGAACTGTCGGGGGAGCGGCCAGATCGCCGACTTTCGCGGTGTGGACGGCCAACTCGCCCCGCACGCGCGCCACGACCACGAGCGCTCGTTCGAGGTGTTCGATGGCCGCCGTGATCAGCATGGTCTGCCCCGGCGGGGTGGCGATGATCGGTCCGGCCGACAGTGCGATTCCCACGAACGAGTGCACGATCGACTGCAGTTCGAGAAAGCCTCGATTGGTGTCGCGGCAGGCCTGGTCGACCACGGCAGCGATGTCGTCGGCGTGGTCGGCGAGGGCAAGTGCGCTCGTATGAGCGTTCTCGGCGTACCGAATGGCCGCGTCGGCGGCGTCACCGTTCCAGTTCGCCGCGAGCTCGGTGATCGCGACCCTGCCGATTCCCTGGGCCGCCTCGATCGCTGCCGAGGACACGCGCAGTACGTCGGCCGGACCGCCGGTGGGGAGCGCCCCGTTGCCGAAGGCTCCGAGCAGATCGACGATGGGACGGGCCAGCAGATCGATCATCGGCGCTTACCGCTCGTCCTGTGCGATACCGGCGGCCGAGGCCGCAACGGTTGCGCCGGTTCCGGCATCGGTGAGGGCGTACGACACCGCGGATGCGGTGGCCGAGGAACCGATGCTCGCCACCGTGCTCGCGAGGCGCACGACGGCGTCGGTGTGCGCCAGATGGGTGCCGGTGACCGCACCGAGAAACTCCTGTCCGATCAGACCGAAGACCGGAGCCAGCACCGCGGGGCCGCACGCGGCGGCGGCAGCACTTGCCGCGGCGATCTGCTCGGCCATGGTCGACGCCACCGCACCGTACGCGAGGACCCCCTCGGTTTCGACGACGAGCTCGGCCATCAGTGCCCCCTCAGAATGCGATCGATTCACGGTCGCCGAGTGCGACGCCCAATTGGTTCGACGCGGCTACGTGCCATTCGGTTCCCCCGAGTTGCCGTTCGCGTCCTGCCGCCCAGGTCCTATCCTTGTCGGCATGGAAACACACGTGGTCGATCACCCACTGGCCGCAGCCCTGCTCACCACGATGCGGGACGAGCGCAGCGACAATGCCACGTTCCGGTCGGCTCTGCGTCAGCTCACTCACATGCTGGTCTACGAGGCCACTCGCGACGCTGCGATCGACACCTTCGAGGTACGCACGCCCGTCGCGGTCACCGAGGGCACCAGGCTGGCGCGACCGCCGTTGCTGGTCCCGGTTCTGCGCGCAGGCCTCGGCATGGTCGAGAAGGCCAGTAGCCTCATCCCGCAGTCCCGCGTCGGTTTCGTCGGAATGGCCCGTGACGAGGAAACCCATCAGCCCGTCCCGTACATGGAATCCCTGCCGGACGACCTGTCGCAGACGCCCGTCTACGTGCTGGACCCGATGCTCGCCACCGGCGGATCCATGGTCCACACGATCGAACTGCTCGTCGGCCGCGGTGCGGCGGACGTCACCGCCATCTGCGTCGTGGCCGCTCCCGAAGGAGTTGCCGCGCTCGAAGCCTCGGGACTGCCGGTGCGACTGGTGGCAGCGAGCATCGACGACGGCCTCAACGACAACGCCTTCATCGTTCCCGGCCTCGGTGACGCGGGCGATCGTCAGTTCGGTCCGCGCTGACTCCCTCTGTCGCAGGTCGATTGGTTCTCGGCGTCTCCTGGCCATCGGAGGCGTCACCTACACCGCGACCGAGATTGCGGGTGCTCGATGTCGACACCGAGCAGATCGAGTTCCACGAACTGGTCGGCCGCAGGCTCGGTTTCCGTGCGCCGGGTGCTTCGACCGATCGGTACTGCACCGGGCGCATGGCATTTCGGGCCGACGGCCCGCCGCGCTACGTGCCGTGCCCCGGTCGGGAGCGGGCCGTCGCGTCGGGACAGTGCGCGACGTGCGCCGACAAGGACAGCTTTCGATTCGTGCACACTGTGCATCGCAGCGGATTCGTCTCGCGTGATCTGGAAAAACATGTGATGCAACCGCATTGGCTGTACCTTGCGGCGTTCGCCAACGGCACCTTCAAGATCGGGACGGCGGCGGACACGCGCAAATGGGGTCGGCTCGCCGAGCAGGGTGCCATCTGCGCGCAGTACGTCGCCCATGCCGACGACGGCAAGGCCGTCCGGGTGGCCGAGGACCTCGTGACCGAATCGATGGGGCTACGGCAGGCCGTGCGGTCCGCGGCGAAAGCCGCGTCGCTGTGTCTGCCGATCGACGTGGACAGGCTCGAGGCCGCCGTCGCCGTCCGGGCCCAGCAGGTCCGCGAGATGCTGACCGAGGCCGGCGTCGCCGGATGCACCCCGATCGACGAACCATGGGTCCCGCCCGCAGGCCGGGAGGCATTGAGCGAGAACGTCAGCCGCGTCGCCTACCCCGCGGATGTCGCAACCGGTTCCCACGGACTCGAGATCAGGACATGCGTCGGGCAGGCGGTGATCGCGACCGTCGACGACGAGACCTACGTCGTGGATCTTGCGCCGTTGAAGGGTCGGCGAATCGAACTCGGGGCCTTCACGTCCGATCTGCCTGCGGTGCAGTCGGCGCTGTTCTGACGTTCGGGTCGTCGACGCCTAGAGGTGCTGGGCGAAGTCGGTCAGTTCGGCCAGGATCTCGGCTGCTGCCGCCCGCGCTCTCGGTAGGTCCTCGGGGGCGTCGACGTGCTCGATCACTTCGAGGTAGGCCTTGAGCTTGGGTTCGGTGCCGGACGGCCGCACGATCACCCGCAGCCCTGATCCGCTGATCTCGACTGCGTCGGTGCGTAATTCGTCGTCGCGCTGGGCGTAGTCCAGAACGGTGACCGTCCGGCCGGACAGTTCCGTCGGCGGTGCGCTGCGCAACCGGTGCATCATGTTCCCGATGTCGGCGAGGTCCGCGACCCGCCGCGAGACCTGCGCGCCCAGGTGAACCCCGAACTCGACGGCGAGGTCGTCGAGTACGTCGAGCAGGGTGCGACGATCCTGCTTCAGGCCGGCGGCCAGATCTGCGAGCACCACCGCGGCCGAGATACCGTCCTTGTCGCGCACCACGTTCGGATCCACGCAGTGCCCGATGGCCTCCTCGTAGGCGTACACCAGGCCTTCGCCCGCGCGGACGAGCCATTTGAATCCGGTCAGGGTGCGGGCATAGCGAGCGCCGCGCGCCGGAGCGAGCGCCGAGAGCAGTTGCGACGAGACGATCGTGTTGGCCACCAGCGAGTCGGCGGGCGCATCGGCGAGGAGATGGTTCGCGAGCAGAGCCCCGGTCTCGTCGCCGGTCAGCATGCGCCACCCGCTGTCCGTCGGCACCCCGACCGCACAGCGATCGGCGTCGGGGTCGAGGGCGATCGCGATATCGGCGTCGATGTCCGCCGCCAGCGCGAGCACGGCGTCGGCCGCTCCTGGCTCCTCGGGGTTGGGAAACGTGACGGTCGGAAACGCTGGATCGGGCTCGAACTGCTCCTCGACCACCCGGATGTCGCGGAACCCCGCGCCCCGCAGTGCTGCCGTCGCAAGTTCACCGCCGACACCGTGCAGGGGAGTCAATGCGATGCGGATGTCGCGACCCCTCGAACGTGGCAGTGCGACAACGGAATCGAGATACCGAGAAGCGATGTCGGAGCCGCCGGGCTGGACTATCGCGCGCGGAATCTCGATCGCGTCGGGAGTGGCCTCGATGAGCGCTTCGATCTGGGCGTCGCTCGGCGGGATCAGTTGCGAGCCGCCGCGGAGATACACCTTGTACCCGTTGTCCGCAGCGGGATTGTGCGACGCGGTGATCTGCACGCCGAGCTCGGCATCGAGTGCCCGCACCGCGAAGGCGACGACGGGGGTCGGGAGCGGCCGAGGCAGCATCACCACCGAAAAGCCTCGAGCGGAGAAGGTTTCGGCGGCCGCGAAGGCGAACTGTTCGGAGCCGTTCCTGGCGTCGCGACCGACCACGACGGTGGACCCACCCAGACCGTTCTCGACCAACCAGGCTGCGATGCCGGCCGAGGTTTTCGTCACCACCGCCACGTTCATCCCGTTCGGTCCCGCGCGCACCGGGCCACGAAGACCTGCGGTACCGAACGTCAGCGGTCCGCTGAACCTGTCGGCGAGTTCGGCATCGGGCAGGCCGTCGAGTTCTTCGCGAGCAGCGGGGTCGGGATCGCCTGCGATCCATCGTTGTACTCGCTCGGTGAGATTCTCGGTCACAGGCGGGAGACCAACTCGTGCAACAGCGATCCCATGCGGACAGCGGACTCCTTGCCTGCAGCGAGTACTTCGGTGTGATTCAGGTGCTCACCGGTCATTCCGGCCGCGAGATTGGTCACCAGCGAGATGCCCAGGACGCGTGCGCCTTTCGCTCGCGCGGCGATCGTCTCGTGCACGGTCGACATCCCTACGAGGTCCGCACCGAGTGTGCGCAGCATTCTGATCTCGGCGGGCGTCTCGTAGTGCGGACCGGGAAGGCCGGCATAGACGCCGTCCTCGAGCGACGGATCGATGTCGGCCGCAAGGGCCCGAAGTTCGGGGGAGTACGCGTCGACCAGATCGACGAACTCCGCCCCGACGAGGGGCGAACGAGCCGTCAGATTGAGGTGGTCCGAGATCAGTACGGGCTGCCCGACGCTCATGCCGTCTCGGATACCGCCTGCAGCGTTGGTCAGCACGACGGTCGTGGCACCTGCCGCGATCGCGGTCCGCACCGGATGCACGACGCGTCGCAGGTCGTGCCCCTCGTAGGCATGCGTGCGTCCCTGCAGCAGCAGTGTGTGGGTGCCGCCGACGTCCACCGAGGTGATGGTGCCGGAGTGGCCCGACGCCGACGGTGGCGCGAACCCGGGCAGGTCGGCCATGCGCACGGTCGCGGTGGGGGAGCCGAAGACGTCGGCTGCCGCCTGCCATCCGGAACCGAGAACGACGGCCACGGTGTGGGTGTCGACTCCGGTTGCTGCGGCGAGTGCGTCGGCGGCGGTGCGCGCGGCACCCTCGGGATCGGTCACGGGGTCGGTCGCATGTGCGTCGGTGGTTGCCACGATGAACAACAGTAGGAGATCGACGCCACGGATGTGCGACCGGCGGAAGTTACTGTTGGGTAGTATCCGCTGCATGCCTTATCTCGAACGCGACGGTGACGTCCACATCCTGTTCCTCGGTGCCCAGAACGGGGCGGACAATCCCGAGAATCGGTTCCATCCGGACTGGATCGACGCCACCCATGCGTTGCTCGACGAGGTCGAGGCCTCGACCGGTCCGGCGGCGCTGGTCACCACGTCGGCGGGCAAGTTCTACAGCAACGGCCTCGACACCGACTGGCTGTTCGCCAACCTGGACAAGATCACCTGGTATCTCGACCGCGTGCACACTCTCTACACCCGGTTGCTCGCTTTTCCGATGGCCACCGTCGCTGCTGTTCAGGGCCACGCCTTCGGCGCGGGCGCGATGTTCGCCACCTCCCACGACTTCCGCATCCAACGCGTCGATCGCGGCTTCTACTGCCTGCCCGAGGTGAACCTGAACATGCCGTTCACCGTCGGAATGTCTGCTCTGATCAACTCCCGGCTGCCCAAGCAGACCGCCGTCGAGGCGATGACGACCGGTCGCCGGTACGGCGGTGCCGACGCCGTGGCTGCCGGAATCGTCGAGGCGACGGCGGCGGAGGAGTCGCTGGTGTCCGACGCGGTCGCCAAGGCCGCCGCACTGACGAGCACCCGGGGTGCCAACCTGGCCGGCATCAAGGCTCGCATGCACGTGGATCTGCTCGCCGCGCTGAACACTGCGACCGACGACAGCAACTTCAGCTTCGGGAAGTAGTCACTCGGCACAGCTGTTCCGACAGTCGGTCGCGCTAGTGACACACTGTCTCTCGTGATCGACGAATCGAACAGTGCCGACGTGGGTGAGGCGATGGACCGCGCCCTGGCCGACGCCACCGACGAAGTGGTTGCGCTCTCGCACTCGATCCACGCGGAACCGGAGCTGGCGTTCGCCGAACATCGCAGCGTCGCCAAGATCCTCGACACGCTCCGGGCCCACGATTTCGAGATCGAGACGGCCGTCGCAGGCATCGACACCGCGTTCACCGCGTCGTTCGGCAGCGGCGATCTGGTGATCGGAATCTGTGCGGAGTACGACGCCCTGCCCGAGATCGGTCATGCGTGCGGGCACAACATCATCGCGGCCTCGGCTGTGGGTGCTGCGCTTGCGCTCGCTCCGGTCGCCGACGCGCTCGGGATCACCGTGCGAGTGCTCGGTACCCCGGCCGAGGAGACCGGCGGCGGCAAGGTCTTGATGCTCGAGCGCGGAGTGTTCGACGACGTCGGCGCGGCGTTGATGGTCCATCCCGGTCCCTTCGACATCGTGGGTGCGACCTCGCTGGCGCTGGCGGACATCGCGGTCAAGTTCACCGGCCGTGCCGCGCACGCGTCGGCTGCTCCCGAGTGGGGAATCAACGCAGGCGACGCGGTGACCATCAGTCAGGTGGCACTCGGGCTCCTGCGCCAGCATCTGTCGCCGGGTCAGCAGCTCCACGGCATCGTCAGCGACGGGGGTGTGGCACCGAACATCGTGCCCGGCCATGCCGAGCTGCTCTACTACCTGCGCGCGAACACCACCGAATCGCTGCACGCTCTGACGGCGAAGACGTACGCGTGTTTCGAGGCGGGAGCAATCGCCACCGGGTGCACTCACGAGATCCGCACGGTGTCGCCGACCTATGCGGCGTTGACGCCGGATTCGTGGCTGGCTGCGGCTTTTCGGCAGGAGATCGAAGCATTGGGCCGGTCGCCCTTGGCTCCGGATTTGGAAGGATTTCGCCCGTTGGGCAGCACAGACATGGGAAACGTGACGAATGTTCTACCCGGTATTCATCCCGTCGTCGGCCTCGATGCGGGAGGAGCGGTGACCCATCAGCCGGAGTTCGCCGCCGCGTGTGTCACCGAGTCGGCCGATCGAGCGTTGCTCGACGGAGCTCTCGGTCTCGCCAGAACTGCTGCGCGCGCCGCAGCCGATCCCGGTACTCGCGCCCGTCTGCTCGACGGCGTGACCGCTCGCTCGGCGGCGCAGTCGTGAGTACCCGCGAGGACGCGATCGATCGGTGGATTCACGCGCACACGGCAGATCTCTCGCTGTGGCGGCGGCACATTCACGCGAATCCGGAACTTGCTCGACGCGAATTCGGCACCACCGCGTTCGTGATGGAGCATCTCGAAGCGGCGGGTCTGTCGCCCAAGCCGCTCCCCGGTGGAACGGGGTTGATCTGCGACATCGGGCCCGACGGTCCGCGGGTGGCGTTGCGGGCGGACATGGACGCCCTGCCGCTGCAGGAGAACACCGGCGCGGTGTACTCGTCGACCGTGCCGGGGGTGTCGCACGCCTGCGGGCACGACGCACACACCACGGTGCTGCTCGCGACCGGATTGGCGCTGGCGTCACTGCCGGACCTGCAGTACGGGGTGCGCCTGATCTTTCAGCCCGCCGAGGAGGTCATGCCGGGCGGTGCGCTCGACGCGGTGGCCGCGGGAGCGCTCGACGGTGTCACCAAGATCTTTGCGCTGCACTGTGATCCGCGGCTCGAGGTGGGGCAGGTCGGCGTGCGCCTCGGTGCGATAACCTCTGCGGCCGACACCGTCGAGCTGCGGCTGGATTCGCCCGGCGGACACACCTCTCGGCCGCACCTGACCACCGATCTGATCTA
>NZ_LVCU01000394.1:0-14667 GCF_001647185.1 Rhodococcus sp. EPR-147 | reverse complement strand
GCGCCCACTCGGGCGAGCGCCGCCCACGTCTGGATTCCGTATCCGCCCTGACCGGCGCACCAGAAGAAGCCTTCGACTTCTCGATCGAAGCCCACGACCGGGGTGCGATCGGGAACGAAACTGCGCAGACCCGCCCAGGACGAGCGCAGATGCCGGCCCGTCAGCGTGGTCGCCTCGGCGATGTCGTCGAACGCCCGCGCGATCTCCAGTTCGTCCGGACGGGCATCGCTCGGTTCGGTGGGCGTCTCGTCCGCAGGCGAACACAACAGTTGTGCGCCTTCGGGTTTGATGTAGAACTTCTCGTCCATGTCGCTCAACGTCGCAAGATTCGCGGTGTCGAGATTGTCGGGTGCGGCGACCATGAACACCGACCGACGCATCGGCACGAGCCCGATGGGATCGGCTCCCGCCATCGCTCCGAGAACATCCGCCCACGCGCCTGCTGCGTCGACGACGAGCGGCGCGGTGTGGACCGACCCGTCCGTGGTGTGCACGTGCCACAGTCCGTCGATGCGTCGAAGTTGCGTCACACCTGCCCCGGTGTGGACTCCCCCACCTCGATCGCGCAGCCCCCGCACGAACCCCTGATGCAGCGCGTGTACGTCGACCTCCATCGAATGTGGTTCGTACAGTGCACAATCGATCAGTTCGGGACGCAGCGGCGGAAAGAGCGTCTGCGCGTCGGCCGGGGATACCAGTTGGGCGTCCGGTGTCAGTCGGCTGACGTCCGCATACATTGCCTCCAGCGCGTCACCTCGGCCGCTGGCCGCGAACTGCAGCAGCGGACGCGGGGCGAGCAATTCGGATCGGAAGTGTTCCGGCGGGTTCGTCAGGAATTCTCGACTGGCCGTCGTCAGAGCGCGAATGGTGCTGTTGCCGTAGGTTTCCAGGAACAGTGCGGCCGAGCGGCCGGTGGTGTGGAAGGCCAGGGTCTTCTCGCGCTCGAGCAGCGTGACGCGTCGGTCGCTCGCGAGTTCGTATCCGAGCGAGACACCCGCGATTCCGCCGCCGATCACGATGACGTCGGTGGAGTTCGGATCTCGCTCGGGCGTGGTCATGGATTGCTTCCGTTCGTTGTCTCTGCGGTCCACTGCGCGCCCGGTCCGATCGCCTCGTCGAAGATCAGCCAGGTTCGCGTCGACAGTATCCCGTCGAGTCCCTGCAGCTTGTCGAGTACCAGATGGCGTAGCGCCGAGGTGTCGGGAGCTCGCACCAGAACGAGTGCGTCGAAGTCGCCGCCCATGAGGCTGACGTGTTCGACGAACGGAAAGGTGCTCAGGTCGTCGGCGACGGCTCGCCAGGAATCCTGCCGAATGGACAGTGCCACATAGGCCGACGCGCCGAACCCCGCCTTCTCGTAGGCGATGCGTGCGGTGAATCCCTCGATGACACCTTCGTCGACGAGGCGGTCGACGCGCACGTAGGCGTGCGCCCGCGAGATGTGGGTGGCCTCGGCCAGGGCGCGCATGGACATTCGGCCGTTACGGCTGAGCTCGGTGACGATGCGTCGGTCCACGTCGTCGAGACGGTACTCGGGTCGGTGCTGTGCCATCCGTCCACTCCAGGTCGCTCGGAAAGGGTCTGTGTAGACGAATTGTCACATCTTTCCTGACCGTGAGCCATCGATCTCCGATTCGGCTCTCGATTTGAAAGTCGGTCCATCTGGCCGCACTCTGTGTAGAACACATCGATCCGCGACGAACACGCGCAGAAGGGGTAGTCATGACCACGACCGACACGCTCGATCACGTCACGACCTCGGTCGCACGACGCGTTCGACAGGGATACGAAACAGACTTCGTGGAGTGGACCGATCGCGGGATGGATCTGGTCCGAACCTTTCCCGGATTTCTCGGTGGCGGCTGGCTGCGCAGTTCCGGTGATTCCAGCGACTACCACGTGGTCTATCGATTCGAGACACACGACGACCTCGACGCCTGGCTGCGCTCGGATGCCAGGCGCACCTGGCTCAGCACCGGCCGTCCCATCGCCGACGACGTTGCGACCCATCGACTCTCCGGTGTGGAGGGATGGTTCGAGCCGCAGTCCAACCTCACCGACGCCGTCCGGGTCATCGGTGGTCCGCCGCCGCGGTGGAAGCAGGCGATCTCGATCGGCGTGGCCTTCTACGCCGTCAGTTTGCTCGTCAACATCGTTCTCACGCCACATCTGACCGACCTGAACGTGGCTCTGCGCACCGCACTGGTGGTGATGATGTGCACACCGCTGATGGTCTACGTGGTGATGCCGTTCGTCACCGCCCGGCTACGGCGGTGGCTGGCACCGCGCTCGTAGGATCACCTTCGATAGGGTCGTACTCATGCCCGACGCCCCGGTACACGATCAATTCGCCCTCGACGGGGCCTGGAACTTTCGCGATCTCGGCGGTGTGCGTACCACCGACGGGGCGACGGTTCGGCCCGGATTGTTCTATCGCGCATCCGAATTGAGCGGGTTGACCGAGGTCGGGCAGCGCGTTGTCGCGGATCTGGGCATCCGTACCGTGTTCGATTTCCGCGGTGATGCGGAGGCCGAACGAAGCGGTGTCGACAGGGTTCCCGCCGGCGTCGAGTCGATCTCCGTGCCGTACGAGAATCTGAAGGGCGAGCGAGCCCCACACGAGGCGGCCCCGATTCACGACGAGCAGAGTCAAGTGGACTACATGATGCGCGCGTATGCCTCCTTCTCGACTCTCGACGGAGCGTCGCACGCGATCAAGCGGGTGGTGGACGAGATCGTGGGGCGTCGCGGCGGTGTCCTGGTGCACTGCGCAGCAGGTAAGGACCGCGCGGGGTGGACGGTCGCGACGGTGTTGCGCGCGGCAGGCGTCGACGAGGACGACATCGTCGCGGACTATCTGAGAAGCAACGATGCGATGGAGCCGTTGCTCGCGCACGTCCGCCGGACCTGGGCCGGACTCCACGACGTTCTGCCGACCGAGGCGATCCTGGGCGTTCGTGCGTCCTATCTGGAGCACGGATGGGCCACCATGGAGTCGAACCACGGTTCGTTCGGCGGATATCTGACCCACCTGGGTATCGATCGGGATCTCCGGCAACGCCTGACTGCCGCCCTCGTGCAGGGCTGAGCGGTAACCTCGCCCCATGCGCATCGGAAAGACCGCCCCGGACTTCGAGTTGCCGGACCATTCCGGTGAACTGCGTGCGCTGTCCGACCTGACGGCGTCGGGTCCGGTCGTCCTGTTCTTCTACCCGGCGGCCAACAGCCCCATCTGCACAGCCGAAGCGTGTCACTTCAGGGACCTGGGCACGGAATTCGACAGATTCGGCGCACAACGCGTGGGCATCAGTACCGACACCCGAGATCGGAACCATCATTTCGCGCTGCAGAGGTCGTTCGACTTTCCGTTGCTCTCCGATCCCGACGGGGCGGTCGCCGAACAGTTCGGAGTGCGTAGAGGCGGGTGGTTCACGCGGCGGCGTCGGCTCCGAGAGCTCGAACGCGGCCACTCGAACGCGGGCCGTCGCGGATATGTGAGGCAATTATTGTCCGTGAAGCGGACGACATTCGTGATCGATCGGCACCGAGTGGTGCGGATGACGGTGCGGAGCGAGCGCGGTCACGTGCATGCGACCAAGGCGCTCGAGTACCTGCGCTACCTGTCGTGAGAGTTGCTCGTTACGTTCCGAACGTCATTCGTTCGCGCCGCTGAACAGGGCGGTGTAGACGGCAGGCTTCGAAGCTTCGGCGTGTGCATCGGTCGATGCATCGTCAGGATGGCTGAAGAGTGCCTCGTTCTTGTCTTTGTGTTCCATTCCCCGAGCATGCCCCTGATTCGCCGCAATAGCCACTCGCCGCGCGGGCTGTCGTGGGTGTGCAGGGTGGGATACTGCTCGGGTGCCCGATGAATCCCTGTTCGACGCCCTCCGCCGTGAGCCCGACGCCGAGGCACCGAACCTCCATGCCGTCGACGCCGCGGACCGCCTCGTCCTCGATACCGTCGCCGAACTCCCGGGAATCGACAGGACCATGCCGATCGCGGTGATCGGCGACAGGTACGGAGCCATGACCCTCGGTGCCGTTTCCCTCGGTTTCACCGCGGTTCGCGTCCATCAGGACGCCGTCACCGGCGCGCGGGCACTCGAGCTGAACGCCGCGCGAGTCTCGTTGTCGGACTCCTACACCCAGCACACCCTGGGTGCCGAACTGCTGACCGGCGTGGGCACAGTACTGATGCAATTGCCACGAAGTCTGGCCGAACTCACCGGGATCGCCGAGCACATCGCGGCACACGCGTCGGCGGACGTCGTCGTCCTCGCAGGCGGGCGAGACAAACACATGACCCCCGCGATGAACGACGTCCTGAAAAAGTCGTTCGAGACCGTCACGGCCGGCCGCGGCCGGCAGAAAGCCCGAGTGCTCACCGCAACCGGGGCGGTGGCGTCGGGCATGACGTATCCGGTGAGCAAGCGGATTGCCGATGTGGACATGACGGTGGTGGCGTACGGTGCGGTGTTCGCGGGGGCCGGCCTCGATATCGGAACTCGTTTTCTGCTCGAGTACATACCGAAGATGCTGCCGCGGGCTCGCACCGCCGTCGATTTGGGTTGTGGCACAGGGATTCTCGCCACCGAGCTGGCTCGGACCAGGCCCGATCTCGAGGTGATCGCGACAGATCGCTCGGCGGCAGCGATCGCATCGGCGTCGGCCACTGCGGCGGCGAACGGGACTCGAATTTCGGTGATCGCCGACGACGCGATGTCGACCTTCGATTCCGAATCGGTCGATCTGGTGGTCTGCAATCCACCGTTCCACGAGGGTGCCGCGGTGCACACGGGCGCGGCGAGCAAATTGTTCGCCGCCGCCGGTCGGGTGCTGCGACCGGGCGGACAGATGTGGACGGTCTACAACACACACTTGAACTACCGGCGTGAATTGGCCGACGCGGTGGGTCCCACCGATCTCATGGGCCGCAACGGCAAGTTCACCGTCGCTCGCTCGGTACGCCCGAGCGAGCAACGATGACTGTCAGGTGACCGGGCCGCCGTCTTCGGGAGTTCCGTCGATCTGTCCCCGGTTGCGCCCGAGGTCCTCGACGAGGGTGCCCTCGACGATCTCGGCCTGACGCTGGCCTTCCGCGTAGTCGATGTCGGGATCCTCGTCGGATTCCTCGACGACGTGGTCGACGAGTTCCTCGGTCAGTTCGTCGTCTGGAGTCTCGGTGATCGGGCGGTCGAGTTCCTCCTCGACGGCGATGTCGGGTTCTTCCTCGCTGAGCTTGAGATCCAGGCTCTCGCCCTCGGCAGCCTCGCGAGCGGTGGTGCCGAAGCTGTTGGCCTCGCTCCAATGGTCGGGGGGATCGACCACGGTGTCGCCGTCGTCGTTGCGCACCTCGTCGGAGTCGACGCTTTCACTGGGGTCCAAGGTCTGGTCGGGTCCGTCTTCGATTGCCATTTCCTCATACTGCCCGTTTCGATTCGGTGTCACACACGCGGTCGTCTCCGCGTGTGTGCCCGGTACCCGGTAGAGTCCGTTTTGTCCGTCGTAGAAGTTCTCCGCTCGGGAACTTTTGTCCGGATGTCAGACGTTCTACTGATGACCGACGGGGAGATCCCCGGTGGGGATCAGAACTTACGAAGGGAAGAGACACGGTGCGCACCTCCAGCAACCCGGTGTTCCGCAACCTGCCCAAGCAGCAGGGCGGCGGATACGCCACATTCGGATCTGCGACGGCTGGAGCCTCGCAGGCCG
This sequence comes from Rhodococcus sp. EPR-147, assembly GCF_001647185.1. Lineage (NCBI taxonomy): Bacteria > Bacillati > Actinomycetota > Actinomycetes > Mycobacteriales > Nocardiaceae > Rhodococcus > Rhodococcus sp. EPR-147. The sequence continues at coordinate 8,955 of NZ_LVCU01000394.1, read as the reverse complement.
CAACCTTCGGCCAGCATCCCGGAACGCAGGCCGACCCGTACACCACGCAGCCCGCACAGCGGGCCATGACGATCGACGACGTGGTCACCAAGACCGGCATCACCCTCGGTGTGCTGAGCGTGACGGCGATCATCTCGTACCTGCTCGTCTCCAACAACACCGACTTGGCCATCCCGTTCGTCATCGGCGGTGGCTTGATCGGCTTCGGTCTGGTCATGTTCGCGACCTTCGGCCGCAAGATGGACAACAAGGCGATCGTGCTCGCGTACGCCGCAGCCGAAGGTGTGTTCCTCGGTGCGCTGTCGCTCATGTTCACCGGCGTCGAGTTCGGTGGGGTCGGTGGATCCGCCCTCATCGGCCAAGCAGTCCTCGGTACGTTCGGCGTGTTCTTCGGCATGCTGATCGTCTACAAGACCGGTGCCATCCGCGTCACCCCGCGCTTGACCCGCATGGTCGTCGGTGCCCTCATCGGTGTCGTCGTGCTGATGCTCGGCAATCTCGTCGCCAGCTTCTTCATGGAGGACGGCTTCGGACTTCGCTCCGGCGGACCGCTGGCCATCATCTTCAGCCTCGTCTGCATCGGCATCGCGGCGTTCAGCTTCCTGCTCGACTTCGACCAGGCCGATCAGCTGATCCGCGCACAGGCTCCCGAGAAGGCAGCCTGGGGCGTCGCGCTCGGTCTGACCATCACACTGGTCTGGCTGTACGTCGAGATCCTGCGTCTGCTGAGCTACTTCCAGAACGACTAGTACTCACGCGAAAAGCCCCGCCACTCCGTTGAAGGAGGGCGGGGCTTTTTCGTTGTGATGTCTCGGATCAGCTGAGGCGCTCGAGCACCATCGCCATACCCATGCCGCCGCCGACGCACATGGTCTCGACGCCGAACGTCTTGTCGTGGGTCGTCAGGTTGTTCAGCAGCGTGGTGGTGATGCGCGCACCGGTCATGCCGAACGGGTGGCCGATCGCGATGGCACCACCGGAGACATTGAGCTTGTCCTCTTCGATGCCTAGGTCGCGCGCCGAGCCGAGGACCTGCACGGCGAAGGCCTCGTTGATCTCGAACAGGTCGATGTCGGAGATCGACATGCCCGCGATCTTCAGCGCCTTACGGGTCGCCTCGATGGGTCCGAGGCCCATGATCTCGGGGGACGTGCCGGTCACGCCGGTCGAGACGATGCGGGCGAGCGGAGTCAGGCCCAGTTCCTTGGCCTTGGTGTCGCTCATGATGACGAGCGCTGCTGCGCCGTCGTTGAGCGGGCAGGCGTTACCGGCGGTGATGGTGCCGTTCGGTCGGAAGACCGGCTTGAGCTGGCTGATCTTCTCGTAGGTGGTGCCGGCGCGAGGGCCGTCGTCGGTGTTGACGACGGTGCCGTCGGGCAAGGTCACCGGGGTGATCTCCCGCTCGAAGAAGCCGGCGTTGATGGCCTCTTCGGCGCGGTTCTGGCTGCGGACGCCCCAGTGGTCCTGATCCTCGCGGGTGATGCCGGTGAGCAGCGCGACGTTCTCGGCGGTCTGGCCCATCGCGATGTACGCGTCGGGCAGCTCGCCGTTCTCGCGGGGATCGGTCCAGCTGTCCGCGCCCTCTTCCTGTGCCTTCTTGGTGCGGGCCTCGGCGTCGGCGAAGATCGGGTTGTGGCTCTCGGGCAGCGAGTCGGAGCTGCCGTGGACGAAGCTGGACACGCTCTCGACGCCAGCGGAGATGAACACGTCACCCTCGCCTGCCTTGATCGCGTGCAGCGCCATGCGGGTGGTCTGCAGCGAGGACGAGCAGTAGCGCGTGATCGTCGTTCCGGGCAGCGAGTCGTAGCCGAGCTGCACTGCGACGATGCGAGCGAGGTTGTTGCCCTGCATGCCGCCGGGCAGACCGCAGCCCAGGAGGAGATCGTCGATGTCCTTCGGGTCGAGCGAGGGCACCTTGGCCAGCGCTGCGGCGACCATCTGGGCGGTGAGGTCGTCGGGACGAATGTCCTTGAGCGACCCCTTCATGGCCCTGCCGATCGGTGAGCGCGCGGTGGCGACGATGACTGCCTCTGGCATGAGATCTCCTTCGAATCGATACTGCGTGACTACAGTGCTACCGCCGGGTAGGCGATGTCTCCTGTCCGAACTTACAACCCCGCCGATCGGTCACCGGCACGACGTACGAGATCCTCCGACGCAGTGACGATCTCGGCGTCGAGCTCGGCGCTTCTCCGGCGCAGGAAGCGATCGAACGCGGCCGTCGCGCGGGGGATGGCCTTGCGTGACTCGGCGGCAGCGGACACGGTCGGCAGCTCGGGCAACGGGCCGCCGTGCCACACGCCCAGCGCCGATGCGAGTACCGGCAGAATCTGCTGAGCGGCGAGCTCGTACCCCGCGGCCGACGGGTGAAAGCGGTCGGCCGAGAACATGGTGTCGGGCGCTGCCAGGAATTCGGGGGAGAGCAGATCGGCCAGAGCCACCGGATGGCCACCGGCGCTGAGAGTCCTGGCCGTCTGGGCGTTGGCGAGACGTCGACCCCAATTGCGGACGACGGTGCGCAGTGGCTGCGGGATAGCCGTCACGAAACCGAGATCGGGGCATGTGCCCACTGCCACGACGCAGCCCTTGGCCGTCAATCGTTCGACGGCGTCGCCCAGCCGGGCCGCCGACGCCGGGATGGAGAACTTCTTGGTGACGTCGTTCGCGCCCACGAAGATGACCGCCGCGTCCGGGGGCGGGCCGGCGACGAACATCGCGTCGACCTGGCCTTCGAGCCCCTTCGAGGTGGCACCGGCAATCGCTTTGGTGCTCAATCGAATTCGTTGCCCGGTTTCCTCGGCCAGTCCGCGGGCGATCAGTACGCCGGGAACTTCGTCGGCTACCGTGCATCCCACGCCGGCAGCGGTGGAGTCGCCGAAGATCATCAGATGAATATCTGCTGAATTTCCCATCCGCCATCGTTCCGGGGCCGCGCATCCCGCGGTGTAGACGCCGTCCGCCTCCGGTGGCTTGGCGGTGGTGCGCCCGATGACGCCGCGTGCCGCCGCGGCCTGCGCCATCAGATGTCGGTACGCGGCCCAGGATGCAGTCCCTGCTCCGGAGCCTGCAAGTACTGTCGCGGCGCTCGCTTTAGCAGCGGTACGCCATCCGCTCGCCGTCACAGATCGATCCCTCTCCTCGTGCCGTTGTCACCATCGTATGCGGGGTATCGACGGCCGTGACCGAGAGTGAAACAGGTGCATCTGGGAAGATGGAGCAATGCGCATCGCACAGCACATCACCGAACTCATCGGCAACACCCCGTTGGTGAAGTTGTCCACCGTCGTCGGCGACGGTGCAGGCACTGTCGCGGCCAAGATCGAGTACCTCAACCCGGGTGGTTCGTCCAAGGATCGCATCGCGGTGAAGATGATCGACGCGGCCGAGGCAGCAGGGGAACTGAAGCCCGGCGGCACCATCGTCGAGCCCACGTCCGGCAACACCGGCGTCGGTCTCGCCCTGGTCGCTCAGCAGCGTGGCTACAAGTGCGCTTTCGTGTGCCCCGACAAGGTCGGCGAGGACAAGCGCAACGTGCTGCGCGCCTACGGAGCCGAGGTGGTCGTCTGCCCCACGGCTGTCGCACCCGAAGACCCCAACAGCTACTACAGCGTCTCCGATCGACTCGTCCGCGAGATCGACGGAGCCTGGAAGCCCAACCAGTACTCCAACCCGGCCGGCCCGGCCAGCCACTACGAGACCACCGGTCCCGAGATCTGGGCCGACACCGACGGCAAGATCACGCACTTCGTCGCAGGCGTCGGTACCGGCGGAACCATCTCCGGCACCGGCAAGTACCTCAAGGAGGTCTCCGGCGGCAAGGTCAAGGTCATCGGCGTCGACCCCGAGGGCTCGGTCTACTCCGGCGGAACCGGGCGTCCGTACCTCGTCGAAGGTGTCGGCGAGGACTTCTGGCCGACCGCCTACGACCCGTCCATCCCGGACGAGATCATCGCCGTCTCCGACAACGACTCGTTCGACATGACTCGGCGTCTCGCTCGCGAGGAGGGCCTGTTGGTCGGCGGTTCGTGCGGCATGGCTGCCGTCGCCGCGATCCAGGTCGCCGAGCGCGAAGGTCCCGACGCCCTCGTCGTCGTACTGCTGCCCGACGGTGGCCGCGGCTACCTGGCCAAGATCTTCAACGACTCGTGGATGTCCTCGTACGGCTTCCTGCGTTCGCGTCTGGACGGCAAGACTCACGAGACCTCCGTGGGCGAGGTGTTGCGCGGAAAGTCCGGCGCATTGCCGGATCTGGTGCACACCCACCCGTCGGAGACCGTCCGCGACGCCATCGAGATCCTGCGCGAGTACGGCGTCTCGCAGATGCCGGTCGTCGGCGCCGAGCCTCCCGTCATGGCAGGCGAAGTCGCGGGCAGCGTCACCGAACGCGACCTTCTCAGTGCCGTGTTCGAGGGTCGCGCCGCGTTGGCAGACCCGGTCGCCAAGCACATGAGCGAGCCGTTCCCACTGATCGGTGCCGGCGAAACCGTCTCCGACGCCACCAAGGCACTCGGCGAGTCCGATGCGCTGATGGTCGTCGAAGAAGGCAAGCCCGTCGGCGTCATCACTCGCCACGACCTGCTCGGATTCCTCAGCAAGGGCGCCTAGGCATGTGAACGGAAGCTCGTAGCCTGCTACGAGTTTCCGTTCACATGCGGCGCAGCCGCTCTACCGCACTGCGCTGGTTCCGGTCAGTGCCTGGCCGATCACGAGTTGGTGGACCTCGGATGTGCCCTCGTAGGTGAGGACGGATTCGAGGTTGTTGGCGTGACGGAGCACCGGGTATTCCAGCGTGATTCCGTTGGCCCCCAATATCGTTCGGCATTCGCGAGCGATCTTGATGGCCTCGCGCACGTTGTTGAGCTTGCCCAGTGACACTCGCTCGCCCGGCAGTTCGCCCTTGTCCTTGAGTCGGCCCAGATGCAAAGCAAGCAGCTGGCCCTTGCCGAGCTCGAGGGCCATGTTCGCGAGCTTGGCCTGAGTGAGCTGGTACCCGGCGAGGGGCTTGTCGAACACCGCGCGGGTCTGCGAGTACTCGATCGCCGATTCGATGCAGTCCCGCGCCGCGCCCATCGCGCCGAAGACGATGCCGAAGCGCGCCTCGTTGAGGCAACTCAGAGGTCCGCGCAGACCGCTGGCCTCGGGCAGCATGGCGTCGGCAGGCAGTCGGACGTCGTCGAACACCAATTCGCCGGTGATCGAGGCACGCAGCGACAGCTTTTTCTTCACGGTGTTGGCGGTGAATCCCGGTGTATCGGTGGGAACGACGAATCCGCGGATCTTGTCGTCGGTCTGAGCCCACACGACGGCGACGTCGGCGACGGGTCCGTTGGTGATCCACATCTTGCTGCCGTTGAGGATCCAGTCGTCACCGTCGCGCTTGGCGCGGGTGAGCATGCCGCCGGGGTTCGATCCGTAATCGGCCTCGGTGAGCCCGAAGCAGCCGATCAGCGATCCCTCGGCCATTCCCGGAAGCCACTGCTGCTTCTGCTCCTCGGAGCCGTACTTCCAGATGGCGAACATCGCGAGCGAGCCCTGCACCGAGACGAGCGATCGGATGCCGGAGTCGATCGATTCGAGCTCGAGGCAGGCCAGGCCGTACGCCGTCGCGGACGTTCCGGCGCATCCGTAGCCCTCGAGGTGCATGCCCAACAGGCCCAGCGAGCCCAGCTCCTTGGCCAGCTCGCGCGCCGGCACCGTGCCCTCGTCGAACCAATCGGCGATGTGCGGACGAATGCGCTCGTTACCGAACTTGCGGACGGTGTCCCGGATCTGACGTTCCTCGTCGTCGAGGAGTGAATCGATCGCGAACAGTTCGTCGACGCTCTGGGAGTTGGCCACGGTGCCTCTTTCCGCTGGGGGTTGTCTTCGCAGGTTACCCACGCCCCCGCGCGGCGACGCAGGCCGATTAGGGTGGAGGCCATGAGTGAGCAGCGCAGCAAGGCAGACAACACGTCCTGGCAGGGCTTTTCCACCAAGGCGGTCCATGCCGGCTACGAGCCGGATCCGCTGACCGGTGCGGTGAACGTGCCGATCTACGCCAGCTCCACCTTCGCTCAGGACGGCGTCGGCGGCATGCGCAGTGGATTCGAGTACGCGCGCACCGGCAATCCGACGCGTCGGCCGCTCGAGGCCAATCTCGCGGCCATCGAGTCCGGCACCTACGGTCGCGCGTTCTCCTCCGGCATGGCGGCCACGGACTGCCTGTTGCGCTCGGCGCTGCGTCCCGGTGATCACCTCGTCATCCCCAACGACGCCTACGGCGGCACGTACCGGTTGATCGACAAGGTCTTCACCCAGTGGGGCATCGAATACTCGGTGGCTGCAGTGTCGGACGTCGACGAGGTACGCGCGGCGATGCGTCCGAACACCAAGCTCGTCTGGGTCGAGACGCCCACCAACCCACTGCTCAACGTCGGAGACATCGAGGCATTGTCGGGCGTTGCGCACGAGGGTGGGGCCAAGCTCGTCGTCGACAACACCTTCGCGTCGCCGGATCTCCAGCAGCCTCTGAGCCTCGGTGCCGACGTGGTGCTGCACTCGACGACCAAGTACATCGGCGGACACTCCGATGTCGTCGGCGGCGCTCTGGTGACCGACAGCGAGGAACTGGACACGGCCTTCGCGTTCCTGCAGAACGGCGCGGGTGGCGTTCCCGGACCGTTCGACGCGTTCCTGACCTTGCGCGGCATCAAGACTCTTGCGCTGCGGATGGAGCGACACAGCGACAATGCCGAGAAGATCGTCGAATTCCTAGACGGGCATCCGGCCATCTCACAGGTCATCTACCCCGGACTCGAATCTCACCCGTCTCATGCTGTTGCCGCGAAGCAGATGCGACGGTTCGGCGGGATGGTCTCCGTTCGTCTGGCCGGTGGCAAGCAGGCTGCGCTGGACTTCTGCGCGAAGATCGTGATCTTCACGCTCGCCGAGTCTCTGGGCGGCGTCGAATCGTTGATCGAGCATCCCGGTGCGATGACCCACGCTTCGACGGCCGGTTCGTTGCTCGAGGTGCCCGACGATCTGGTGCGTCTGTCGGTCGGTATCGAGGACGGCGCCGATCTGGTCGGTGACGTCGAGCAAGCGCTGGCATGATCGTCGCACTGATCGACTCGGGCCTCGGGATGCTCCCGACGGCTGCGCGGCTACGACAAGCGCGCCCCGAGCTCGATCTGGTGCTGATGATGGACCCCGACAACGCTCCGTGGGGTCCGAAGCCGGATGCGTGGGTGATCGACCGGGTGGTCGGTACCGCTCGGCATGCCGTCGAACTCGGTGCCGAGGTGGTCGTGCTGCCGTGCAACACCGCCAGTGTGACGGCGCTGAGTCACGTTCGGGCCGCGCTCGGTGACACGATTCCGGTGGTGGGTACCGTTCCGGCGATCAAACCCGCTGCAGAGGTGAGTGATCGGATAGCGATCTGGGCGACGGCGGCCACGACCGCGAGCGCCTATCAGGGGCGTTTGATCGAGCAGTTCGCCTCGCACCGAACGGTGACGAGTGTGGCGTGCCACGGTCTGGCGGATTCGATCGACCGTGGTGACGAGCGGGGGATCGGTGCCGCCATCACCGCGGCCGTGGCCGCGACACCCGCGGACGTCGAATCGATCGTGCTGGGTTGCACGCACTACCCACTGGTGTTGGACCGGATCGTCTCGCAGCTGCCGGGCGGCGTCACGATGTTCGACAGCGCCGAGGCGGTGGCCAACCAGACGGTGCGACGCGTCGACGAAGTCGGTTCGAGCGGTTCGGGCACCGGCCGTGTCTCGGTGTGGTTGAGCGGAATCGAGGGCGACTTGCCTGGGAGCGCGCAGCGGTACCGCGAAGGGAAACTGCTGCGGGGCGACGCACGAGCCGAGCAACACTGACCGTCGGGGAATGCGGGGCCCTCCCGAGCGTTGTCTTTCACTGAGCTAACGGTTACTGCGGTGAAGGGAAACACATGGTCGGCGTGGGCACTCGGACTCCAGTGGAACGGACGGCGGTGCGCATGCCGCATCGGTACGCGTTCTGGGTCGTCGGCGTCGCCTTCCTGGTCTTGATGGCCTCGGCGTCGGCACCGTCACCGCTGTACCCGGTGTATCAACAGGCCTGGGGATTCAGCGCTCTCACCCTCACAGTGATCTTTGCCGTCTATGCGGTCGCGTTGCTGTCCACGTTGCTCACCGTCGGTAGTCTGTCGGACCACATCGGGCGCAAACCCATTCTGATCGCCTCACTGATTCTCCTCGCTGTCAGCTTGATGCTGTTCATCGTCGCCGACAGCGTCCCGGTACTCCTCGCGGCTCGCGTCGTGCAGGGAATTGCCGCGGGTGCGGCCACCGGTGCGCTGAGCGCAGCCGTCATCGACCTGCAGCCCGACGCGTCCACCGGACCGTTGCTCAACAGCGTCGCGCCCTCCCTCGGGCTGGCAAGCGGCGCGCTCGGGGCCGGATTGCTGGTCCAATTGGCACCTGCGCCCGACATCTTGGTGTTCGCGCTGCTGATCGGCGCGGCACTGATCCTCGCGGTGGCACTGCTGTTCGTCCCCGAGACCTCGGCACTGCGTGGCTTCGATTCCCGCCGTCACCTCGCCTCGACCCTGCTGCCGAGGATGTCGATCCCCACGTCGGTGCGGGCACCGTTCCTGCTCATCGCTCCCGCTCTGTTCGCGACCTGGTCGCTCGGCGGGTTTCATCTCTCGCTCGGGCCGTCGATCATCGGCACGGTGTTCGACGTGGACAACCACATAGTGGGTGGGTTGGAGATCTTCGCGATGTTCGCCTCGGGCGCGGTGGCAGCTGCAATGGTACGCAACGGGTTTCCCCGCACCGTGATGATGATCGGGGCGACGGTGTTGGCGGCAGGTGTCGCGCTCTCCCTGGTGTCGGTGCAGATCGAGTCGATCGTGCTGTACTTCGTCGGGGCTGTCATCGCCGGATCGGGCTGGGGAGCAACGTTCCTCGGTTCGATGCGCAC
>NZ_LVCU01000393.1:0-23204 GCF_001647185.1 Rhodococcus sp. EPR-147 | reverse complement strand
GTCGCCGGGCTGGCCGTGCACCGCCTCGGTCTGAGCACGACGGTGCAGGTGTACGGAGGGTTCGTCATCACGCTCGCGCTGATCTCGGTTCTCGGATTCTCGCTGGCGCAGCGGCGAGATCGATAGTGCACCAAAGCTTGTGAGTTCTCCTCTGCCGAGGGTGAGCGAGTACTCCTACCCGATCGGGTAGTTCGGGCGAGTCGTTGGCAGGGTTCCCGCCTCGAGGTGTTCCCACGCGGTACCGGGCAGGGGAGTGTGGTCATCAGTGAGACGCCGATCACAGAGGAAGGCGTCTTGTACTCACACTCACCGAGGAGACACCGATGGTCATCGAGCTCAACCAGATCTGGGAATTCCCCATCAAGGAGTTTCACCCGCTGCCGCGCGCCAAGCTGGGAGTCGGCGCCCACGACATGATCGGTGTCGAGGCCAAGGAACTCGGATTCAAGCGCTCACTGCTGGTCACGACCGGTCTGCGCGGATCGGGCATCATCGAGGAACTGATCGGCAAGATCGAGTACCAGGGCGTCGAGGTGGTCCTTTACGACAAGGTCGAGTCCAACCCCAAGGACTACAACGTCATGGACGGTGCCGCGCTGTACCAGAAGGAGAAGTGCGACAGCGTCATCTCCGTCGGTGGTGGCTCGAGCCACGATGCGGCCAAGGGCATCCGCGTCGTCGTCGCCCACGACGGCCGCAACATCAACGAGTTCGAGGGATTCTCCAAGTCCACCAACAAGCAGAACCCGCCGCACATCGCCGTAGCGACCACTGCCGGAACGGGTTCGGAGACATCCTGGGCCTACGTCATCACCGACACCTCGGACATGGAGAAGCCGCACAAGTGGCTCGCCTTCGACGAGGCGTCGACACCGACGCTGGCACTGGACGACCCGCTGCTCTACTACACCTGCCCTCAGCAGTGGACCGCGTTCTGCGGCTTCGACGTCCTCGCCCACGGTGCCGAGCCGTACGTCTCGCGGCTGGACTTCGCGCCGTCGCTGGGAAACGCGATCTACTCGATCGGGCTGGTCTCCAAGCATCTTCGTGAAGCTGTGTACGACCCGGGCAACCTGAAGGCTCGCGAGGGCATGATGAACGCCCAGTACATCGCCACACAGGCCTTCAACTCCGGTGGACTCGGCGTCATCCACTCGATCTCGCACGCGATCAGCGCCTTCTACGACAGCGCGCACGGCCTCAACAACGCCATCGCTCTACCGCGCGTGTGGGAGTACAACCTGCCCTCGCGCTACGAGCGTTACGCCGAGATCGCCGTGGCCATGGGCGTGGACACGAAGAACATGACCACCGTTCAGGCTGCCGACGCGGCAGTCGAGGCGGCCATCAGGCTCGCCAAGGACGTCGGAATTCCGGACAACTTCGGATCGATCCGTTCGGCGACGTACGACAAGAACCGGATGAACACCGGCAAGTACGCCGGCAAGGGCGACGTGATCAAGGGCGACGAGAAGTCGGTTCTGAAGATCTCCGAGCACATCCAGGAAGACTGGTGCACCCCGGGCAACCCCCGTGAGGTGACCGTCCAGTCGATGATCCCCGTCGTCTCGCACGCGATCAACGAGTCTTACTGACCGCCACCCATGTGAACGGAACTTCGTAGCAGGGTACGAAGTTCCGTTCACATGCGGCGAAGCCGCCGTTCGAAAGGAAGCACATGACCTCGCTGTCGACAGTGCGTAGCGACGACACCGGCACCGTTCGATTCACCGACGCCGCCGATCTGCAGCGCGCGCTCGGAGAGCAGGACTACATCGCGGACGACGATCTCGCCACCGTGGTGCATCTGGCGACAGCACTCGATCGCCCACTGCTGCTCGAAGGCCCCGCGGGCGTGGGCAAGACCGAGCTGGCGAAGTCCCTGGCCGCGGCGAGCGGACGCAAGCTGGTGCGCCTGCAGTGTTACGAGGGTCTCGACGACAATCGGGCCCTCTACGAGTGGGACTACGCCAAGCAACTTCTGCACGTGCAGATGCTGCGGGAGCACATCGGCGCACTCACCCAGCACGTCACCGACATCGACGACGCCTCGAAGATGCTCGCCGCCAAAGACTTCGGCCTCTACTCCGAGCCTTTCCTCGCCGTGCGGCCCCTGTTGGAATCGGTGCTCTCCGAAGAGCCGGTGGTGCTCCTGGTCGACGAAGTCGATCGCACCGAGGAATCGATGGAGGCACTGCTGCTCGAAGTACTTGCCGAGAAGCAGGTGACGATCCCCGAGGTCGGTACGTTCACCGCGCGCAGCGATCCGTGGGTGATACTGACCTCCAACGACACTCGTGAGCTGTCGTCGGCCCTCAAACGTCGCTGTCTGCATTTCCATCTCGATTATCCGACCGCGGCGCGTGAGCGCGAGATCGTCACTGCTCGTGCCCCCGAGGTGCCCGCGCACATCGTGTCCGAGATCGTGGAGCTGGCAACGGAATTGCGTGAGCTACCGCTCCGCAAGAGCCCGTCGATCTCGGAAGTGATCGATGCGGCTCGTATCGCCTCGGTCCTCGGTCACACCGAAGACACCCGCAAGTACCTGCTCGCGGCCCTGGTTAAGTACTCGTCGGACATGAAGATCGCGCTGGCCGGACCGGTCGCAGAAACACCCTCTGCAGCAACATCACTCGGGACGGTCGTCAACACGACCGCGACGGCCTTCAGAGGGCACGGTGGACGCGACAAGGGTGGCATCGGAATACGACGATGACCGTGCCACAGACGTTCTCGGCGTCGGTGGTGCTCGACGTGCTGGCTGCGGTGTTCGGGCGCACGCTCAGGCGCTTCGGAGTAGCTGCGTCGCCGGCCGAGGTCATCGAGGTTCGACGCGTCCTCGGGCTTCTCGGAGCACGTGACCTGACGGTGTTGCGCGCGGCCTTGCGTGCGACGTGCGCCAAGTACGACCACGAACAGCACGGTTTCGATCTGGCCTTCGAGTCGATGTTCAGGGCACTCGTCGAGAGCGCCACGGACGAGCATCGTTCGCCACTGGGAGCTCAGGTAGCAGGCGGATTGCCGACGGACCTGGACGTCGGCGCAGACCAGGAAGCGGCCAAATACGCCGAATACAACGAGCGTGCGGTCGAAATCGGTGATCTGCTCGACGCCCCGGAAGCGGACAAGGGCTTCAACCCGCACAAGGACGACGACGACATCAGTCTCTCGTCCGAGGACCACGATCTGTCGATCGACACCGACGGCGACATGGGTCGACGGGGAGTCACCTACACCGTCGACCTGGAGCGGTCCGGGTCGACGGCGGCCGGGGAGTTGGCGTCGAGCACCAGCGGAGCTGTTGCGGGACAGCTGAACTGGGAGGATCCGGCGAGCATCCTGGCGTGGTTCGATGCCTACGATCCGAGTAGCGTCTACGGCGACGGGGGTGATTCCGGTCCACTGAGCGCTGCGATGCTCGACCGCATCACCGATGCCGTCGAGGCTTTCGTCGCGGCACTGGGGGATGTGACGGGGACGATGTCGTCACCGGTGCCGGTCGACGGCGCGGCGCAGGCGATCGGCCGGCACGCCGAGATCGAGCGCGCGAGTCACGAAGTGCTCAAACACATGCGGGGCACTCCTCGACCACGTCCACGCGAACATTCACGCGGACCGCTCGACATGCGGCGCACCGTCCGGTCCAGTCTGCGTACCGACGGCATCCCGTTCCGTCTGGTGACGAAAACCCCTGTGCCGGGAAAGGTTCGGTTGCTGGTACTGGCGGACGTGTCGTTGTCGGTCAGGCCCATCACCGCGTTCACCCTGAGGCTTGCGCAAGCCATGCATGCGCGCGCACACCGATGCACGGTGATGGGGTTCGTCGACGCACCGGTCGATGTGACTACCACCTTGCTCGGCAGTACCGGCGACGGCGCACTGGCCGCGGTGCTCGCGGACGCGCGACTGGACCTCGAAGCGAGCAGCGATTACGGCAGAACCTTCACCGATCTGTTGCAGTCACACCCAGAAGTCCTGGACAAGCGCACCGCGGTCATCATCGTCGGTGACGGCCGGTGCAACGGACGCCCGGCTGGCCTCGAGGCCCTGGACGAGATCCGGTCGAAGGTGCACCGCATCGCGTGGATCACCCCCGAAGCTCGTCGTTACTGGGCGCAGGCAGCGTGCTCGATGGAGGATTACGAGCGAATTTGCGACCGGGTCGTCGTCGCGCGGGATGGCGAACAGTTGACCTCGCAGGCGGCCGAACTGGGCCATGCGCTGTCCTGACCTGACCGATCGTGCCGCCTACCTACCCGATCGGGCAGGTAGGAACCTGGCCCGGTGCTGGTGGGATCGGACCGGCCGTGCTCGTAAGGTTGTAACCTGAATCACAGGTCCGAGAGTTCTGGGATCGATGGACAGCGAGGGTGTGGACGGTGGACCAGGCAGCTACGGCGGACGTCGGCAAGGCGCTGCACGACCTCGATGCGCAGCGCAGCCGAGCCGAGACGCCACGAGTTCTCAAATTCCACGCACCCGAGATCGTGTTCGGTCCGGATTCGCTGGGCGAGGTCGCGCACGCGACATGTCGTCTCGGTGGGGTCCGGCCGATGCTCGTCACGGACTCGGGGTTGATCGAGAGCGGCTGGGCCGGGCAGCTGGTCGACCTACTCGTTGCCCAGGGCCTCGACCCCCAGGTCTGGAGCGCGCTCACGCCCAATCCCAAGGACGTCGAAATCGAGGCCGGGCACGGCTACTACGCAGAGAACGGTTGCGACGTGCTGGTGGCGATCGGCGGTGGGTCGGTCATGGATGCGGCCAAGGGGATCGCCATCCTCGCGGGCAACGGCGGCAGAATCCTCGACTACGAGGGCGTCGATCAGGCCACTCGGCCGATTCCCCCGCTGGTGATGGTGCCCACGACATCGGGCACCGGGGCCGACGTCTCGCAGTTCTGCATCGTCACCGACACGGCGCGCTCGACCAAGATCACCATCCTCGGCCGGGCACTCGTTCCCGATATCACCGTGATCGATCCGATGTTGCTCACCACGATGCCCGAATGGCTCAACGCGGCAACCGGTTTGGACGCTCTGACGCACGGAATCGAGGCATTCGTCTCGCTGGGTCACAACCAGCTCACCGACCACCATGCACTTCGGGCCATCACCATGGTGATGTCGCAGTTGGCGCGCACCATCGACGAGCCCACCGATATGGCCGCGCGTGGTTCGATGGCGCAGGCAAGTCTGGAAGCCGGTCTGGCGTTCACGAATGCGATTCTCGGTGCCACCCATGCCATGAGCCATCAGGTGGGAGGACTCCTCGACCTCCCGCACGGGGTGATCAACGGAGTGCTGCTGCCGCATGTCATTCGTTTCAACGCCGCGGAGGATCCGTTGCCCTACGTGGCCATCGCGACGAGCCTCGGATTGCCGGAAGGCAGAGCCAGGCCGGAGGAAGCCGCCATGGCTGTGGCGGACCGTGTCGATCGCCTTGCACGTCAGGTCGGCGTTCCCACCGGTCTGGCACAGATCGGTGTCCGCGAGTCCGATCTGGATGTGTTGGCCACCAACGCTTTACATGATGCCTGCATGTCCACCAATCCTCGCTCCGCCACGCACCGCGAGATGGTCGATCTGTTCAGGAGTGCGCTGTGACGTCCGGACCCGACCTGTCGCTGCTGACGGGGCTGCGTTCGGGCAAGAACACGTTCTACCCACAATATCGTGGCGCGGCCGAACGTTTGGAGCGCGTCGTCTATGCGCTGGAGTTGATTTCACGGGCACTGGTTCGGACGGTCGACGGGCCCGAGACGCTGGTGTGCGCGGTCGCGGAAGCAGCTCGTGCCCATCTGAGCGCACGCTGGGTGGTCTTCGCTCTTGCCGATGGCGCTCTGCCGGATGCCGGTCCTCGTCGACTCGTGCTCGGACCGGACGCCACGCCGTTTCTGGTCGACAACGTCGAGGGGCCACCGTTGCCGGACGACGTCGTCGACTGCCTCGAGTCGATTCGACAGTCGACGTGCGGCGATGGGCAGACACCGGTGATCTCCGCTCATCACGCCTTCGTGCCGATCGCGTTCGACGGAGGCGTCGTGGGTGCTTTTGCGGCGTGGACCGGAGAGCAGCGGGTGCTGGACGCCACCGACGCGGCGGTGCTGAGCATTCTGGCCAGTCAAACGGCGGTGGCGCTGCAGAATTCGGCGCTCTTCCAGAGTCGACGGCAATTGCTCGAGCGGACCGAGAGTGCCTACGCCCAGGCGAACCGCACAGCGGCCGATCTCGCAGCCCGCAATGCCGAACTGTTGCTGACACAGCGGCAATTGGGTGCTGCGCACAGGCATCAGGTCCTCGACGACGAACGCCACCGCATCGCTCGCGAATTGCACGACAGCGTCACTCAGGCCGTGTTGTCCGCTGGTATGCAGATCGAAGTGTGTCGCAGCGAGATCTCGGCCGAAGAACGCAGCGACAGATTGGATCTGGCGAAGGATCTGACGCGTCGAGCTGTGGAACAACTGCGGTCGGCGATCTACGCGCTCAATCATCCGCAGGACGCCGATCGAACGTCGCTTCCGGAAATGCTCGAACAGCTTTCCGTGGTCCACATGCCCGACGAGTTGCAGGTCTCGTTGCGGGTGGAGGGAACCCCCGTCGAGCTGAGCAGCGAGTGCGAGCATGCATTGCTCCGCATCGCCGGCGAAGCATTGTTCAACACAGCGGTGCACGCGCACGCGTCGCGGGCGATTCTTCGGTTGACCTATTCGCTCGATCAGGTGCAGTTGTCGATCGCCGACGACGGCGACGGCGATCCGGCCCACCTGCGAATGATGCTGCACCTGGCCGAGTCCACCGATGTCGACGGCCGCCACCGCGGATTGGCGAACATGGCGGCCCGCACCCGTGAACACGGCGGGGTCTTCGAGATTCGCCGCGCCCGAACCGGGGGTGTGCGTGTGGCAGTGCGCATTCCCTTCCAGGAAAGATCCGAGAAGGGCGAAACACAGTGAGCGTTCCGACGGTTCGCACGGGCATGGGGCAGGTGGCGGCACCTACTGTCCGCATCGTCCTGGTCGACGATCATGCAATTCTGCGCGACGGGCTGCGTTCGGTGCTCGAGCGCGAGTCGGATCTGACGATCGTGGGGGAGGCGTCGACGCGGGAGGAGGGATTGGCCGTCGTCGCGCGGGTCGAGCCCGATATAGTGCTGATGGATCTCAAGCTCTCGGCCAGTTCGGATTACGAGGGCCTTGCCTTGTGCGCACAATTGGCCAAGGCGCACAACGGAATCGGATTACTGGTGCTCACCACTTTCCTCGACGACCGACTCGTGGTGGAGGCGGTGCACGCCGGTGCGCGCGGATACGTCGTCAAGGACGTCGATACCACCGAACTGGTGCGGGCGATACGTGCTGTCTCGCGAGGCGAGAGTGCCTTCGATTCGCGGAGTGCCTCGGCTGTCGTGCGATCACTCAACGGCACGCCGAGCAGCATAGAACGGCTGACCGAGCGCGAACTCGAAGTACTCCGGCTACTCGCGACGGGCCTGTCCAACAACATGATCGGTACCCGCCTGTTCATCTCGGCAACGACGGTGAAATTCCACGTCAGCAACATCATGCGCAAGCTCGCAGTGTCTCGGCGAGCCGAGGCCGTGTACGCGGCGAGTAAGCAGGGGTTGATCTGAGCCACGCCCAAACATCCGAAGGTGCGGGAACCTCTCCGCGCCCAGCCCGCCGGCGTGAGGAGAGTGCACACATTTCGTAACGCGAATGCCTCGGATGACTTACGCCCAAGGCCTACCGTGTGTGCACTCGAATCTATCGCGGAGTGCAACATGCAGTCATTTTGGACAACGAGGGGACTCGGCCCGGCCGATCAGATGAGCTATTGGGCCGATGTTCTCTGCCAGGCATTCACGCCGCTGGCACCGTGGCGATCCCGGGACCACGTCGAACACAGTTCGTCACGTTCAGGACTTCCCGGATGGGTGCGCTCCGCGGCGATCGGGGGTGGCAACGCAGCGGAGATCGCCTCCTGCACACAGCGAATCGATCATGGAAAGCGCGAGGTCGCCCGCGCGGACGAGGACGTCGTCTTCGTCAATCTGCAACTGGACGGGCACTGTACGACCACTCAGGACGGGCGGCAGTGCACGGTCTCCCGAGGTGAGTTCGCCGTCGTCGACTCGACTCGCCCGTACCGGCTGGAGTTCGTCGAGCCCGGCAACGACGAACTGTGGCGAGTGCTGTCCTTCCGACTGCCGCGCCCTCTGCTGGCAGATGTGGTCGGCCCGTCGGCAGCGACGACTGCGCGGCGTTTCTCGAGCTCGTCGGGTTCTGCTCGGCTGCTCAGCTCGTTGATGGTGGAGACCTGGCGGACCGATTCAACGCTGCAGACCGCCGAGCGGCAGATGATCGGAGCGGCCCATGTCGATCTGCTGCGTGCCGTACTGGGAGGGACGCAACGGGACACCGGATGCCCGTTGGACACCGACGAAGCACTTCGGGTCTCCGCAGTTCGGTACATCGACTCCAGGCTTGCATTCGGCCGAGTTCCCGCCACCGATGCGGCCCGCCATGTCGGGGTATCGGTACGCACGCTCCATGCCCTCTTCGAGAGGACGGGAACCACGTTCGGTGCCGTCGTCCGTGAGCATCGCGTCGAAGCGTGTCGGCGTGAGCTCGCTGATTCTCGGGACACTCGATCGATCGGAACGATAGCGGCAGCGTGGGGATTCTCGGATTCGGCGCATCTGGCCAAGACCTTTCGATCGCGCTTCGGATGCAGTCCGGTCGAATACCGCAACTCGGTGCAGACAGGGGAAGTGCCGCAGTCGGCGCAGGGGTGAATCTTTCTGTTCGACAGTGCAGAACGGTACCGATGACGGCGCAGTCCGGTACAAGACCGGGATGCGTCGGGCCGTGAAACATGGTGGGTAGGGCAGCGTCGCCCGATTCCGTTCTTCACCCCCCACCAGGACAGACATCGAGGAGTCTCACATGACCCTGAGTTTCGAGCTCAGCCCCGAGCAGATGGCAGTGCGCATGCAGGCGCGGCAAGTGGCGGACGACATTCTGAGCGAAGTAGCGCCCGCTATTTCCTCCATACCGCGCCCCGAGGATCGCTTCTACGCGTTGCACCCGGTCTACAAGCAGCTGGCCGGTCTCGGATTCGTCAAGGGACTGGTCCCCGATCAATACGGCGGCGCGTACTTCGACAATCTCACCTTCGCGCTCGCGGCCGAGGAACTCGCTCGGGTCGACATCAACACTCCGACGGCATTGCTGGGCACGGGATTGGGACTCAACCCGATCATCAACTTCGGTACCGAGGAGCAGAAGAACCGCTGGCTCCCGTTGTTCTGCGACGGCGAACCCAGATTGGCTGCGATCGCCTACACGGAAGTCACCGGCGGGGCCAATTACGACTCGGAAGACCCTACCGTCGGAATTCGGACCTTCGCGCGTCGCGAGGGCGACGAGTGGGTCATCAACGGTGCCAAGCACTACACCACCAATGCCTCGGGCTGGGACGGTCAGGGTGCCGACCTGATCAGTGTGGTCTGCCGTACCGATCCTGCACTGCCGCCGTCGGAGTCGCTCGCCGTCATCGTCGTGGAGAAGGGAACGCCCGGGGTGGAGATCACCGACATGATCGACACCATCGGACATCGTGCCACCAATTCGCCGCGGGTGGAATTCCGCGACGTGCGGGTGCCGGTCGGCAACATCGTCGGCAAGCCGGGCGACGGGTTGGATATCGTTGCCACTGCCTTCTCCTGGACCTGCTCGTCCATCGCTGCCGCGTGCGTGGGCAGGATGCGAGCTGCATTCGACTACTCTTTGCACTTCGCCAAGACCGACCACCGCTCCGGTCCGGTACCCGTCATCGAGTATCAGAATGCCGGATACATGTTGGTGGACATCAAGACTCGCATCGAGGCGGTCCGCTGTTTCGCGTGGAAGGCTGCGGACCATTTCGACCGTACCGGCGGACGCGATCGCGAATTGGCCAACGAGGCAAAAATTTTCGCGTCAGAGACGGCCGTGCAGGTCGTGTACGACGCCATGCGTCTCGTCGGCGTCGATGCGTACACGAACCTGACACCGATCGCGGCGATCATGGAAGACGTCCTGTGCTTCCCGGTCTACGACGGCGGCAACATGGGGGTCCGACGGCGCAACGTCCACAATCTGCTCAGGGCAGACGGATTCGATTCACTCGCTGCAGCGGAGAATCGACTGTCGGTACCCGAGTACGCCTAGGTCGACGGAGGCAGTGGTGTCAGGATCCATTGCGATCCTGACACCACGTCGGCGTTGCGATGTGGTACTCCCAGCGGCCTGTCAGACCAGTTGGGGGGTCGAGGTCTTGTCGATCACGAGCCACCCACCGTGGTGCTCGAAGGTCCGAAATACGCGGCCCGAGGACCGACCGAGCTCGACCAGTGATGCCTCGTCGAATGTGCGGACGTGTCCGTGGCAGGCGGTGGTCTCGGTCTCGAAGGGCACGGCAACAACGACACGGGTGCGCGCGATGCGTAGCGCTTCTTCCACTATCCGGGAGCCGGTCTCGGCGTCGACGTGCTCGAGGAGATGCACTGCAGTCACGGTGTCGGCACTGCCGTCGGCAACGGGAACATTGGCGGCGTCGCACACCACGGTGTCGAGCGTGATCCCGAGGTGTGGGGCCACGGTGGCGAGCAACCGCATGGTTCCGGCCGACAGGTCCGTCGCAGTCACCGAGTGGCCTTCAATCGCCAGCCGCAGTGGAAAGAAGCCGAAGCACGAACCCAGGTCGAGCACCGACCCGACGATCAGGTTCTCCGCCTGTTCGTGGACAGGCGCGAAATCGGCGGTGCCCGAGAGCAGCTCGTCCAACGAATTGCGGTAATAGGTGGCCCATGCGTCGACCGGATCGGCGACCGTGGTGCGGACTATCCCGACCAACACCAACTCGAACTCGCGCTGCGAAAGACCTACATGGCGGGCCTGTGCGGTGACCATCGGAACCAGGCGCTCACCGATACCTGCAGACGTCAGGCCGTGGCAGACCTGCACGGTCGACCCTGTTCGGACCGCGTCGAACCCAAGCCCGGGGAGGTGCCGAACCACCACGTTCTCGTGAGCCCAGACTCCATCCGGGCTCGGTGCGAGTGCATCCAACTCGGTCATCGAAAGCCATTCTGTTCGTCGGCCTCTCGGCGAAGCCGTCCCTTCGCACACCGTCGAGCGTTCCACACGACGGTGTGCGAAGGGACCGATCCAGGGAAGATCGGGCCGTTCGGAGGACGTGGACCCCACGCGCCGGACGGGCCACTGCCTACCCGGAAGGTCAGTTCGTGCAGATGGCCGGCAGGTTCCCGACGTCGTGCCGGTCTCAGTCCACTTCCTCGCCGATCCACTGTGCCAGCAGATGGTGGATGTGCCGGATCTTGACTTCCTGGTATCGAGCCAGCGGGAGCGTCTTCGACTGCGCCGACTGCAAGCCCTTCTGCACCTTGGGCATGTTGTACGCGTCCTGGTCGAACACCCGCGCCGAACTGCCGAGCACCGTTGCTTCCAACCACGACTGCTCCGGTCGCAGCCACTGGGTCTTGGCAGGCTTGGGCCGTTCGCCCTTGAACGGTGCCAGTAGGTACACGTCCATGATCGAGGTCTCGTGGTCGTCACCGTTGGGTCGGAATCGGTAGACGATGCGTTGGTACGCGCCCCATGGATGAAAGTTGGGGAACACGGTGTAGTAGATGCTGTCCAGTGATTCCGCGTCGGACATGTTGTCCGCCTTGACATCACCGATGATCTCGCGCAGACCCTCGCGGGCCAGCATGCCGGACATCTCCCGCGCGGTCACACCCTCGGGGAGCGTCACCATCGGGTCCTCGTCGATGCGCGCATCGATCATCGAGTCGAACATCTCCTGCTCGGTCGGGACGAAGTTGATGTGCGGGCTCGGTACTCCGTTCGCCGTGATGCCGCGGTTGAAGTTGCCCCAGCTGTCGTACTGACTGTTGGAGTCGCCGGTTCCCACGACCCGCTGCGGGTGAGTGGTGATCACGTGGAAGGCCTCGGAGAATGCCTCCTGCGCAATCTTCCAGTTCGCCTGGATGACCTGAGCGACGTGCGCTTGGATGAATCGGTCTTCCAGAGGCCACGCCTCGAAGTGCTTTCCGAGATCGCCGAGGAAGCTGTCCAGTGATTCGGATTCGGGATCCATGTTGACGAACACGAAGCCACCCCAGGTGTCCACCTTGACCTGTGGCAGGTCCATCTTCGACTTGTCGACCTGTGGAAAGTCCCAGGCACAGGTCATCGACTTGAGCGAGCCGTCGAAGCTCCAGGCGAAACCGTGAAAGGGACAACGTATTTCGTTGCCGGCCGGACCGTCCTCTTCGCGGAGGGTACGGCCACGGTGCAGGCACGAGTTGTAGAACGCACGGATGCCCATGTCCTTACCGCGGACGAGCAGGATCGACTTTTCGCAGATGTCGTACACGAGCGTGTCACCCGGCTCGGGGATCTCTTCCTCGCGGCACGCCATCTGCCATACCTTGTACCAGACCCGGTCTCGTTCGAGTTCGTGGTACTTGCGGCTGATGTAGCGCGATACCGGCACGAAGTTCTGGTCGGCGTATTGCTCGTGAGATTCTTCGCGCAGGATGTCCGGGACCGGGTGCGTATCGGTCTCGAGCAGTCGCTGATATCCCGTCCCGTTCTCGACGGGTGTTTCGGCGCGCTCGTCGATGTCGGTCACAGCTTGCCTCCCTGTTCCAGCGTGATGGCGAGGGCGTCCTGCGCCTGTTTGTCGGCCTGCATCTTCTCGAGCAGTTTCGCGGCGCCCATGAAGCGCCGGTTCTGGGTGATGGGGACGGGAGCGCGAGGACCGAGACCCACCCATCGGGCCAGCTCGGGATCGACCGCCTTCACCTCGCCGTGGAGGTAGCGACCTTCCGGATCGAACGTGCCGGTCTTGCCGTCGCGAGTGGTGACCAGGACGTTGAAGTCGTCGTCGAACTCGTAGATCGCGTGGCTCATCGGATGCTTGATCTGTCGCATCGCAATCTCCTTGATGATCAGTTGCGGTGTTACTTAATGTTCTATCCATAAACTGTAACAGTGAACGGTGACGATGAGCACACTTTTCTTTACTGCTACTCCAATAACTATCGCCGAGCGGCCCAGAGAAGTGCTGCCCCCACGAGCCGGCGGTAGACAGGGTTCGACAGAGTGGGTGCCGCGTCGCCCGGTTGCAGGTATGCGAGTCGGCTACGACCGTTCGTCTTCGTCCACCCGACCAGCGACGACCCTGGCGCGTGCTGCCACCCCGTGCGTTCGTCTCGCCTACCCGCCATGGCCGCCGCGGTCGAGAAGTGAACGGCGTCGGTCATCTCGGCGTCGGTTCGCAGTAGCGGTGTCACATCGTCCTCGAAGACTTCGCACAGGTAGGTCTCGTCGATCAGGTCGAACGACTCGGGAATCCCTGCGGCGATCGGGTGGTCGTGGTCGACGACCGAGATGCGCTGCGGAACCGCGTGTCGATAGCCCGAATCGGGGCGCTCGACACCACGCACCACGCCCGGTCGATACAGGTAGCGGCCGCCGACGAATTCCGACCACTCGTCCCAGGCTGCCCATGATGCGATGGCATGGTGAAGAACGACATACCCATGTCCGGACTCCGGAGCCGCCCTCACCTTCTCGCGTAGGGAATCGGGGGGCGCGGACGGCTGGGGCAACGTGCCCGGCATGTCGTAGTGCAGCGAGACGTCGAATGCTGTGGTTCCGGGATCCGCGTCGGGGTGCTCGAACCAAGTGACCTCGCCCGGCATGGACTCCAGAAATTCGGCGAACGCGTCACGATCGAAGGAGTGTCCACCGGAAAAAGCCGCGATACGCATGAGGGACGTCCGTTCAGAGTTTCGACTGTTGTTCCAGTCAAGTTACTCGACAGTGGTGGCTGCCCGTCGGAGCTTCAGCGACCCTCGATCATTTTCGCGCACACATCGGTGGTGGCCGACCGGAGACGCGACACCGCGATGTTGGACAACGGCCCGCCCTCGATCCGCAGGGGCTGGATGGCGATGGTCGTTGCGATCATCGTGCGTGCTCGCAGCGATCGCGCCGCGTGCTGCGCCGCGGCCGATCGCTTGTTCGCCGGTACCTCGGCGTCGGGGAAGTAGTCGAAGGCGCGGCGGACGTGCCTGTCCTCGTATTCCTTCGTCAGTAGACGCGTGCCCGGCGTGGCACCACCGGCCACCTGCAGGAACAGCATCCGAGCCGCATTGGGATGTTCTGCGGTCCAGTCCCATACGGCGTCGACGACATCCTTGAACGCAGCAGCATCGGCCTCGGTGTCGTCCGGTCGAACCGCCTGGGCTGCGGCGGTACTGGCGTCCATCGCGTATCCGAGTGCTGTATCGAACAGCTCTTCCTTGCTGGCGAAGTGGTAGTAGACCGCAGTCGGGACCATGCCTGCTGCTTCGGCGATCTCCTGAATCGACGTCTCCGCGAATCCTTTGCGAGAGAAGACACGCACCGCTGCCTGGACGATGAGGTGGCGGCGAGAGGGTCGGTGGGCAGATCCTTTGAGGGATTCGTTGTCCGGCTCGGACGCGACGGGAGAATCGACGGCAGTCTCGAGCTGGGAACTCTCGTCGACTTTCGACGTCGAGCTGCTGGTTCGTCTCGGCACAGCGTCCTCCTCGGCACCCGGGTCACTGCATGGTGCCATGATCTACGTCATGGCAGCAAAGGCAGTGAAGCCGAAATCGACGGTGACGGCCCCGGCGGACAAGGGTGCCAAGCGTGCGGCGCACCGGCCGTCGCGGCGCGAAGTAGTGGTCGACGCCGCCATGCATCTGTATTCGGTCAGGTCCATCGAGGACGTCACCGTGGCCGATATCGCCGCTGAGGCCCAGATGACGTCGGCGGCCGTCTACTACCACTACCCGTCCAAGGACGAGGTTCTGCTCGCCGGGTTGCGTTTGTTCGCAGATGGTCTCCTCGACGAACTTCGCGCAGAGATCGCGGCCGATCCGGACGCTGCTCTGGGTGACATCATTTCGTCGTTGCTCGAGTGGACGGATCAGCACCGCGCTGCCGCATTGGTGTACTTCACCCGATCGCCCGGCTGGAGTCTGTCCATCGAAACCCTGCGAAGAGAAGTGCGTTCGGTGATGTTGGCGCTGTTCTCGGCCGAACTGCGCACTCGAAGCGGCATAGCGTCCAAAGCGAAGCAGGGTGCCGCAGCTGTTGCGTTGACGACCCTGCTCGAAGTGGCGGCCTCGTCGTGGCTCACCGAGGACGCGGTTCTGGCCGACCTCGGCCGACGTCGGTTCTCCGAGGAGGTTCGCGAGCTCGCGGCCGACATCTCCAGCGTCTGACGGGGGATCTCGCGGTACCGATTTCGCGAAGTATCTTTAGAGCGACGACAGTTTGTGGTTGACTTGCTTCCATGCCGCGCGCCAGGTCCATCGATCTCGACAATCCCTTTGCCCCGTTGACCGGGCTCTGTGAACTGATCCTGGTTCGGCATGGTGAGCAGATACTCAGCAAAGAACTGAGCGCCAAAGAGACCGTCGACCCACCCCTGTCCGAACTCGGTGAGCGCCAAGCGGAGGCGGTCGCGAACCGACTCGCGCGCACACGGGTGGATGCGGTCTACAGTTCCCCATTGCGTCGCGCACTGCGCACCGGCACTCATATCGCGGGTGAGCACGGGTTGGAGCCCGTCGTGCGTGACGAACTCTCCGAATACGAACCGTGGCAGAAGTTTCCGGCCGACCAGTCTCCCTTCGAGGTGCTACCGCACGAAGAGGTCGCGGCGATGTTCCGTGATCACATTCGTACGCGTCGCTACGGTGCGTTCACCTACGCCGAGGACGGCGCAGAGTTTCGGGCGCGTGTACTCCGGCAGATCTCGTCGATCGTCGACGCGCATCTGGGCCAGCGAGTGGTGATCAGCTGCCACGGCGGTGTCATCAACGCCGTGCTCGCCGACGCATTGGGCAGTGCATTCGACATGCCGGTTCGAGTCCACCACACCTCGCTGAGCGTGGTGCGCGGTGCCGATACGCGTCGCGCGGTGCAATCGGTGAACGATTTCACTCATGTGCTCGACTTCCAGACGCACGTCGGAGCCATGAATCTTTAAGTCCTGCAGTCGAATCAAATTACAGTCAAGGAGTCTCACATGGATCTCGACCTTCGTGGAAAACGTGCAATCATCAGTGGCGCGAGCCGCGGTATCGGCCTGTCGATCGCCCGCACACTCCTGGCGGAGGGAGCCTCCGTCGGAGTGTGCGCCCGCGGCGAGGAGCACCTGAACGAGGTTGCCGGAGAACTGTCCGCTTTGGGCACGGTCTTCCACAAAGCGGTCGACGTGGGCGACGCCGCCGCGGTTGCATCGTTCGTAGAGGATGCAGCCGGTGCCCTCGGCGGAATCGACATCGTCGTGGTCAACGCTTCTGCCGCAACAGGCAAGGGTGCTCAGGCATGGCAGAACAGCTTCGACGTCGACCTGATGAGCCTGGTGAACTTCATCGAAGCGGCCAAGCCACACCTCGAGAAGTCCGACGCCGCGTCGGTGGTCACGATCAGCACGACGTCTGCGCTCGAGGCCGGACCGATCAGCACGGCCAACAGCTACGGTGCACTCAAGGCCGCTGTCCTGCAACATTCGTCGGCTCAGGCCCGCGCACTGGGACCTGCCGGCATTCGAGTGAACGCGGTGTCACCTGGCCCCGTCTTCTTCGAGGGCGGTGCCTGGGACACGATCAAGACGAGTCGTCCGGCACTGTACGAGGCCGCTCTCGACGCGGCTTCGCTCGGTAAACTGGCTGCGGCGCAGGACGTTGCGAACGCCGTGACCTTCCTCTCCTCGCCGGCCGCCGGGCACATCACCGGTATCAACATGGTGGTCGACGGCGGATTCACCAACCGCTTCGATTTCTGAGCGCGGCATGGCACAGAAGCTGACGGGCAGCGCCGACGTTCTGATTCTCGGCGGTGGTTCGGGCGGGTACGCCTGCGCGTTGCGGGGCGCGCAGCTCGGCCTGTCGGTCGTCATGATCGAGGCAGGCAGCCTCGGCGGCACGTGCCTGCACACCGGGTGCATCCCCACCAAGGCGCTGCTGCACGCGGCCGAGATCGCCGATTCGGTCCGGGAGGCATCGACTTTCGGGATCGAGGCAACCCTCGGCGGCGTCGACATGACTGCTGTGAACAAGTACAAGGACGAGGTGGTTGCCGGCCTGTACCGAGGACTGCAGGGGTTGGTGGCGTCCCGTGAGATCGAGCTCGTCGCCGGTCGCGGCCGCGTCGTGGACGATCGCACCGTGGAGGTGGAACTCGCCGACGGCGGAATCGGCACGTACCGAGGTGAAGCCCTGGTGCTGGCCACCGGCTCGCAACCGAAGTCGTTGCCGGGCCTGAACATCGGCGGTTCGGTGATGACCAGCGATCGTGCTCTGGACCTGGATCACGTTCCGGACAGTGTCGTGGTGCTGGGCGGTGGCGTGATCGGATGCGAGTTCGCCAGCGTCTGGACTTCGCTCGGTGCGCACGTCACCATCGTCGAGGCCGCGGCAACGCTGCTTCCTACGGAGGATCCGTGGACGACCAAGCAGATCGAACGAGCCTTCCGTAAACGAGGTATCACTCTACGTACGAAGACTGCGTTCAGCGGAGTCACCGAACGACCGGGCGGCGGCGTGCACGTCGATCTCGACGACGGATCGCAGATCGAAGCGGACCTGATGCTCGTGGCTGTCGGGCGCGGGCCGCGTACTGCCGACATGGGGTTCGAGGAGTCGGGAGTCGAGCTCGACCGGGGGTTCGTCGTTACCGACGAATGGCTGCAGACGACGGTTCCCGGGGTCTTCGCGGTCGGCGATATCGTGGCCGGTCCGCAACTGGCACACCGCGGTTTCTCTCAGGGCATGCTGGTGGCCGAGCAGTTGGCAGGTTTGGACTGCACACCCGTCGAGGACACCGGAATTCCGCGGGTCACCTACTCGAACCCGGAGGTTGCGTCGGTGGGATTGACCGAGAGCGAAGCCGCGAAGCAGTTCGGCGAGGTCATAACGGTGGTCTACGACCTCGCCGGTAACGGCAAGAGTCGGATTCTGCGCACGTCCGGTGGGGTCAAGCTCGTCCAGGCGGGACCGGAGGGTCGCGTGGTGGGAATTCACTTGGTGGGCGAGCGTGTCGGTGAACTGATGGGGGAGGCGCAGCTCATCTACAACTGGCAGGCGACCGCAGGGGACGTCGCCCAGCACGTACACGCTCATCCGACCCAGGCAGAAGCTCTGGGGGAGGCGCACCTCGCGTTGGCGGGGAAAGCGCTGCACGCGCACAGCTGACGAACAAGGAGAAGCGATGCCTGGACCGGCAGGCCGGCTCGATGCCGTTCTCGTGTGCGGAGGGCAGTGGCACGACTTCGATTACGCACGCCTGCAACTGTTGTCGTCCCTGGCCGAGTACGAGCACGTCCGTACCAGAGTGTTCGAGGACTACGACTGCATCGAGGCGCTGGCTACGGCCGATCTCCTTGTCACTTACACCTGCAATCGAGTTCCCGACGACGCGCAGCAAGATGCTCTGGCCCAGTTCGTCTCTCGTGGTGGCCGCTGGCTCGCCTTGCACGGCACGAACTCGGCGATCGACAGGACTGCGCCCGGTTCGCCGAGCAAGTACGTGACGCCACGAACTCTGGGCACGATTGCGCCCGTGCTGGGAAGCCAGTTTCTCGGACATCCTCCGATTGCGCCGTACACGGTCGAGATAACCGATCCGGCGCACCCGCTCGTGGCCGGAATCGATTCGTTCGAGGTGACCGACGAGCTCTACGTCAGCGAGCTGCATCCGCCGATCCAGATCCTGGCGCACACTCGATTCGTCGGTGAGTCAACGGGTTTCGAGGAAGGGCACACCGCCGACGACGAACCGCGTCCGGTGCTCTACCTCAAGGATCATGGCCGGGGGACCGTGTGTTACTTCACGCTCGGCCATTGCCGAGGACGATTCGATGTGCAGGATCTCGGCATCGACGATCTGGGCCGGGTGGACCGGGGGAGCTGGACGGTACCTCAGTTCCTCACCGTGTTCGAGCGCTGCCTGTCGTGGGCTGTCACCGGAAACGGTGCGACGGCCCACGACCGACCGGTGCTCAGATGATGTCGACGGTGTCGAGGACCTTCTCGGCGTAGGCTGCGTCGCCCTCGATCGAAACATGCGCTCGCCAGGGACTTCGGGTGGTGCCCCACAGCACGAAATCTGTTGCCGACGAGCGAACCACGGTGTCGGCGCCCGTGATACCTGATTCGACCGTCAGAA
This sequence comes from Rhodococcus sp. EPR-147, assembly GCF_001647185.1. Taxonomy (NCBI): domain Bacteria; kingdom Bacillati; phylum Actinomycetota; class Actinomycetes; order Mycobacteriales; family Nocardiaceae; genus Rhodococcus; species Rhodococcus sp. EPR-147. The sequence continues at coordinate 3,922 of NZ_LVCU01000393.1, read as the reverse complement.
GTTCGGAACCGGGCCGGAGGGTCCATTCGCCGCCGCCTGCACCGGTGAGGTGCACGCCGAGCGGCTGGTCGAGGACGCTGCTGACCGGGGTACACATCTGCGGTAGGCCGGTCCACATCCAGTCGACGGCGGTGCGGACCAGGTCGTCTTCCGGATCGGGAGTATCGCGTGTCACCGGACCGTCGGGTCCGAGCAGGTCGACGTAGAGGTGGCACCACATGTCGAACGCGAAGGCATCCGAAAGCTGATGGGTGCGATAGGTTCCCAGATCTGTCAGTGTCATCGGCGTCGATGCGAGCTCGCTGCTCTGCATCGCTTCGAGTACTCCGAGTGCTCCGGCCGCGTTGGACAGGAATTCGTCGGCAACCTGCGCGCTCGACCAGTCTCGTCGGGCATCGACCAGTAGGTTCTGCGCCTGTTCCGCGGTAGTCGGCACGGGAGCCGACGGGTCGTGAGGCGGCGGGTCCACCATGACCCTGAAATTGGATCCCGTATGCGCGACCAGGTCTTTGACGGACCACCCGGCGCAGCGACTGGGAGCCGACCACTCCTCCGCGGTGAGCCCTCTGATCACCACCGAATAGCGTTCGGCGAGTTCGCGACTGGCAGACAATCCGGCTGTGCTCATGCATGACTCCGTCGTTGTTGCACCGCTGGGGTGATCATCAGTAGGACGCAGTTCCGCCGTCGACGCTGAGGATGGCTCCGGTGATTCCGGCACCGGCGTCCGAGGCGAGCAGCATGGCCATCGCCGATACTTCTTCGATCGTGTTGGGCCGCTTGATGGCCGACTCCTCGGCGAACAGTGCGACCATCTCGTCGAACGACATTCCCATCGCCGCGGCGGTGCCGGGACCGTTGTTCTTGATGATGTCGGTGATGACGAGTCCGGGACAGATCGAGTTGACGGTGATGCCCTGGGTGCCGACCTCGCGGGCGATCGACTTGGTCATGCCGTTGATGGCGTGCTTGGCCGCGACGTATGACGTGAACACGGGCTTGCCGTGCTTGCCTTCGACGGACGAGATGTTGATGATCCGGCCGTACTGGTTGGGCAGCATGTGCTTGAGTGCTCGACGGGTGGCCCAGAAATTGGAATTCAGGTTCCAGTTCATCACCAGTGTCCACTCCTCGTCGCTGAGATCGACGGTGGGCTGCAGGTCTTTTGCGCCACCGGCGTTGTTCACCAGAACGTCGATTCGACCGAAGGTGGCGACCGTCTGCTCGATGAAGTTCTCTACGTCCGCCTGAACGGTGACGTCTCCCGCGAAGAATGCAGCGCGATCTCCGACACCGAACTCGGCGAGGGCCTTGTCACCCTTCTCGGCCGACCGGCCGTTGAGTGAGACCTTCGCGCCCTCGGTCAAAGCGGCCTCCGCGATGCCGCGACCGATGCCTTGGGTGCCGCCGGTGACGGCAACAACTTTGTCTTGCAGTTTCATCGAAGTTCTCCTCGGAAATGTCGGACAGGATCTCGAACAAGTAACTTGTCATCGTCTACAGTCTTGCATGTAGAGTGGCGGAAGTCACAGCAATGTGCAGGACGAATCAAAAAACTATCCATCGAGACGTCGACGGTGACGTCAGAGACGAGAAGCGACATGTCCGAACAGCGTTGGTTGGTCGATACCGAGCCCAGCACCCGTCTCCCCGTGTACACCCGCTTGAACGCGAGTGACGTGCTGTCGGACCCGATCACGCCGCTCGGGGCGGATCTGGGTTGGATTCAGAACATCCTGCCGGGATGGAACTTCGGCTATGCCAGCTTCGGTAGCTACTCGTTGGCCGAGTCGCCCGATCCGACGGCGTCGGCAGCCATCTTCTACGGACATCTCTATGTGAACATGTCGATGTCGCGTCTGACCGGCATTCGGGGCGGACTTCCCGTCGAGTTGGTCGATCAGCTCTGGTACGGCGGAGACCCCGATATCCCTCCCTACGTGGCGCACCCGGACGACGAGAACTCGGACGCGAGCCGCCGACTGGAAGCCCGAAATGCCTGGGCTCTCTCGACCGAGAATTTCCCCGAATTGGAGGAGGATCGAACGCTTGCCGATCGCCTCCGGAGCGAACGGCCGGATCTGTCGGTGCTGACCCCGGCTGCTCTCGTCGCGCGAGCACGCTCGGTGATGCCCCTGGAGAGAGTGGCCTGGCGCGGCGAGGTCGTCGCCACCAACTGCTCCGCGGTGGGCCCCGCCGTACTCGGTCAGTTGCTCGGTGCCGAGCATCAGGACCTCATCGTGACCCTCGTGGGTTCCGCCGGCGATGTCGATTCGGCGCTGCCGTCGTATGCACTGTGGGATCTGGGCCGACTGGTGCGGGCGAACGACACGCTGATGGGCGCCTTCGACGAGGGTGTCCACGGTGTCGGTGCGCGCGTGCACGGGATCGACTCCGAATTCGACACACGGTTCCAGCAGTTCCTGCTCGACTTCGGTTACCGCGGACCCAACGAATGGGATCTGGGATCGGTGTCGTGGGAGACCCGCCCCGAACTTGTACTCGGTCTGATCGACCGACTTCGGCTGCAGGACGACGCGGCCTCACCGCATGCGCGGCTGGCCGACCATGCGTCGGCCACCGACAAGGCGCTGAAGGAAGCCGCGGACATCGTCGGCGACAATGCCGAGGGGCAAGCAACTCTCACCGCTGCACTTGCGTCGGCTCGTCGTTTCGCCGCGTGGCGAGAGCGGGCGAAGACCAACTGCATCAAGGTCTTGCACGAAGCGCGGGTTCCGCTCGTCGAGCTCGGACACCGACTGTTCTCGGAGGGTCGTCTCGAATCGGCCGACCACGTGTTCATGGCTGTCGACGCCGAACTCGACGTACTGGCGAGTGCGCCAGAGTCGATCGCACCGACACTTGCACAACGCCACAGCGACTGGAAGGAACTGTTCGGGCTCGAGCTGCCCACGTTCCTCGACGGACGCGAGGCGTTTCCGCCGTTGTCCTCCCTAGGCCGCAAAGGCCAGTCGGCCGTCGAGCCCGTACGGGTGGGCGATGTGCTGCAGGGTTCGGGCGCGTCACCGGGAGTCACCCAGGGCCGCACCAGGGTGATCACCTCGATGGCGGCACTCGACGAGTTCGAGGTCGGTGAAATTCTCGTTGCGCCACAGACGGATCCGTCGTGGACACCGTTGTTCATGGTCTCGGGTGGCGCAATCACCGACGTCGGGGCGATGGGTTCCCACGCGATGATCGTCAGCCGCGAACTCGGCATCGCTTGCGCCGCAGGAGTTCCAGCGGCAACTCGCCGCATTCCCAACGGAGCGCTCGTGGAGATCGACGGGTCCAAGGGCACGGTCACCATTCTGGAGCTGCCGTGAGTGCCGGTGTAGTGACCGCGACGCGGGCAGTCTTTCTCGCCGAACGACCCTCGGGCGAACCAGAAGTTCGGCACTTCGACGTTCGCGAGTTGCCATTGCCCGAACGCACTGCGGATCAGCTTCTCGTCCGCAACATCTTCATGAGCGTCGACCCGTCGACTCGGGGCCGCCTGGGGACGTCGAACATGCAGTACACCACCAATATCGAGGTGGATTCTCCGCTCGACGGCTCGGCGCTGGGGGTGGTGCTCGAGGGCACCGACGACGTGCCCGCGGGTTCCTACGTTCGGCATCGACTCGGCTGGCGTGAACACGCGGTGCTCGACACCGCAGCGGCCACGGTGATCGACCCACGCGGTATCGACCTGCACCACTGGCTCGGAATACTCGGCCAAACCGGATTCACGGCGTACTGCGGACTGCAGCGCGCGGGTGAGATCCGAACGGGAGACACGGTGTTCGTCTCCGCAGCGGCAGGCGCAGTGGGCAGCGCTGCGGGTCAGTTCGCGAGACTGCTCGGTGCGACGCGGGTCATCGGTAGTGCCGGGGGACCGGACAAGGCGGCATTGCTGCGTGATCGGTTCGGGTTCGATGTG
>NZ_LVCU01000392.1:0-9008 GCF_001647185.1 Rhodococcus sp. EPR-147 | reverse complement strand
GCGACCACCTCGTGGCTGCACTGTCTGCGCTTCGTCAGCAAGGCCGCGTCGCCCTGTGCGGAATGATCTCGAACGGTGGTCCGGACAGTCCACCTCTGGACCGTCTGATCGAGGTGATCCTGAAACGGATCACCATGAGAGGCTTCATCGTCCGTGATCACGAGGATCTCAGGAGCGAGTTCGAGGATTGCGTCGCCGGCTGGCTCGCTGCCGGCGAGATCGTGGCCGAGTCCACGATCCACGAGGGCCTCGACAACGCGGCAAGCGCATTCGTGTCCATGCTCGGCGGCGGAAACGTCGGCAAGATGCTGGTCCGGGTGTCCTGACCCGCGTCGTCCCGACGGACCCGACATCTACCCGACGTCTATCCGGCGATGGTCCGGTCGGTGTCCCAATACGGCGCTCGCAGTGCCTTCTTGTCGAGCTTGCCCATGACGTTGCGCGTCAGCTCGTCGACGATCACGTAGCGCTTGGGGCATTTGTACGATGCCATCGACGCCTTGGCGAACCTTTCGAGTTCGGTGATATCGAGTGGTGTATTCGGTTCCGGGACAATCAGAGCCAGCAGGGCTTCACCGAAGTCGGCATCCGGTACTCCGATGACTGCGACCTCCGCCACGGCAGGGTGTGCGGCCAGAACTCGTTCGCTTTCGGCGGGGTAGAGGTTCACGCCTCCCGACACCACCATGTCGGCGACTCTGTCGGTGATGAAGACGAACCCGTTCTCGTCCACGTAGCCGACATCGCCCAGCGTTGCCACACCCGGCAAAATGTAAGCGGCTGCGGTCTTCTCGGGATCAGCGTGATACACCACACTGCGTTCCGGCGGCGTTCGGAAGCCCAGCACCCCGACCTGCCCGCGGTCGAGTTCGGTTCCGTCGGCGTCGACCACGACAGCCTCGAAGGGCGGTACTGCCCGCCCGACCGATCCCGGGTGCGTGAGCCAGTCCGGCGAGGCGATCTTGCACACCGTCCCGATTTCGCTGCCGCCGTAGGACTCCACCAGAACCGGACCGAACCAGTCGATCATCGATCGCTTGACGTCCGGCGGGCACGCCGAGCCGGTATGCGCGACGTACTCGAGACTGGAGACGTCGTACATCGAGCGAATGTGGGTATCGAGTCCGAGCAGCCGCTGGAAGTGCGTCGGAACCATCAACGTGGACGTGACGCGGTGGCGGTCGATCGAATCCAGCGTTCTCTCGGCGTCGAAACGTCCCAGCACCACCACGGGGTTGCCGGAGAGCAGATGCCGAACGGCGGTCAACGGCCCGTTGTGCTGAAGTGGTCCCACGACCAGGTGAACCCCGTCCGGGTAACCCGACCGCGCGGCCACCGCGTCGGCAAATTCTGCAGCGCTCTGGCCCGTGGCCGGTAACCAACGCACCTGGGTGCCTCGGGCACGGCCGGTGGTGCCGGATGTGTAGACCAGAGGCGGACGTGCGGGGCGCTGGGTCGGAGGTGTGGATGCAGACGCAGCTCGTTGCGGCGCGACGGCCACCGACCAGGCCACCGTGTCGACGCCACCGTCGCAGCCGTGCGCAATCACTTCGCGTAGGCCCGCGGTGGCCGCTGCGGCGCGGGCCGAGGCAAGGCCGGCCGGACCGGTCACCACCGCGACGGTTCCGGAGTCGAGGAACTGCTCCGACATCTCGTTCGGTGTCAGCTGACGGGAGATCGCGACGGTACCGACCCCCCGCGCGATGGCCGCCACGTGCGTGAGCAGGGTCGGAGCGCAGTTCTCGCCGATGACGGCGATGCGATCGTCCGAATCGGGGGCGATCTCGAGAAGGAGCTCGCCGAGCGCCTCGAGGGCGCTGAGCAGGTCGGACCACGTCATCGAGGTGGTGTCGTCCGTCAATGCCCGGCCTGATGGCTCGACTCGTGCTCGATCTCTGATTCGGTCGAGCATGGGATCGATCCTCCAAAGGTGTGACGCGGCGGGCTGAAGTAACTTTATAGTGATTCTACTTACATTGCGCTAGTGTGGGGCCCATACTGGTGAAGACGTAAACAAAGTCTGCAGAGAAGAGGTGTACGTGGTGACTTCGACCGCGACCGACCCGACCCGCGAGGCCGTAGAGCCCGTGGGGTCGAACGATCCGACGCCGAGCAGGGAGGTTCTGCTCGATCTGCACCGCAGGATGGTGCGCATCAGGCAGTTCGAGACCGAGGCCGGCCGGTTGATGGAGGGCGGTCGGATGCCGGGCTTTCTGCATCTCTACGTCGGCCAGGAGGCGGTCGCAGCCGGCACGATGTCCAATCTCAGGGACACCGACCAGATCACCTCGACCCACCGCGGACACGGTCATGCCGTCGCCAAGGGTGCCGAATTCAAGCCGATGTTCGCCGAGTTGTTCGGCCGCGTCGACGGTTACTGCAAGGGCCGCGGCGGCTCCATGCACATCAACGACCTGTCGATCGGCATGCTCGGTGCCAATGGCATTGTCGGAGGCGGTATTCCGATCGCCGTAGGTGCTGCGTTCGCGGCCAAGTACCGCGAGGAGGATTCGGTGGCGGTCCCCTTCTTCGGCGACGGAGCGAGCAACATCGGGGCGTTCCACGAGGCGGCCAACATCGCCGGGATACTCGGGTTGCCGGTGGTCTTCGTCTGCGAAAACAACGGATACGCCGAGTTCACGGCACTCCGTGACCACATGAAGCTGGAGAATGTGGCCGATCGCGCTGCGGCCTACGGTTTTCCGAGCGAGATCTGCGATGGAATGGACGCGATCGCCGTGCGGGCCGCAGTCGGTCGCGCGGTCGAGCGAGCGCGAAACGGTGGCGGTCCGACCCTGGTGGAAGCCAAGACGTATCGGTACTACGACCATCAGGGTGTGAAGGGTCTGCGCAAGACGTACCGCACCGCGGAGGAGGTCGAGGCCTGGAAGGAGCGCGATGCCATCAAGTTGCTCGAAGCGCGGGCGGTGACCGAGGGGCTCGTCACCGAAGCCGAATTCGCGACCGTCTGGGCCGAGGTCGACGCCGACATCGCAGAATCCGTGAGTTTCGCCGAGGCCAGTCCGTATCCGGATCTGGCCGACTTCGCCCTCAACGTCTACAGCGACTGAAGATCTGAAAAGGCTGAGAATGTCTACTGCAACGGAATCACCCAACGCAACCGCGACGGCACCGGCCGCTGCGGGCAGAGTCACCACCTACGTCAAGGCCTACAACGAGGCCGTCGCCCAGGTCATGCACGAAGACGAGAACGTCTTCGTCGCCGGCGAGGACGTCGCGGCCTACGGCGGCGTCTTCCACATGTACGACGGGCTGCTCGCCGAGTTCGGATCGCGCCGCATGGTCGACACTCCGATCGCCGAGATGGGTCTGATCGGACTCGGCGTCGGGGCGGCCGCACGTGGTCTACGCCCCATCATCGACATCATGTTCATGGACTTCCTGGCCGTCGCGCTCGACCAGGTGGTCAACCAGGCCGCCAAGATGAAATTCATGTACGGCGGCGACGTCAAGGTCCCCATGGTCATCGCAGTCGCATACGGAGCCGGAGTCAGTGCGGGCGCACAGCATTCACAGAGCCTCGAGGCCTGGTTGGCTCATACGCCCGGCCTCAAGGTGGTCATGCCGTCGAACGCGTACGACGCCAAGGGACTGATGGTTTCGGCGGTACGTGACGACAACCCCGTCGTGTTCATGCTCAACAAGGTCCTTCTCGGTGCCCGCGCCGAGGTTCCAGAGGACGTCTACGCAATCCCGCTCGGCGAGGCGTCCGTCCCGCGAGAAGGCGAGGACGTGACCATCGTGGCGTTCGGCCGCATGGTCTCCGAAGCGCTGAAAGCCGCGGACATCCTGGCCGAGTCCGGGGTGTCGGTGGAGGTCGTCGATCCTCGCACGGTCCAGCCGCTGGACACTGCCACCATCGTGAGGTCCGCGTCGAAGACCAACCGCATTCTGGTGGTGCACGAGGCAGTGACTTTCGGCGGAATCGGAGCCGAGGTGGCCGCGCAGATCCAGGAGGAGGCGTTCGACTACCTGGACGCGCCCGTCCTGCGCGTCGGCGCGCCCTTCACGCCTGTGCCGTTCAGCACTCCACTCGAGAAGGCCTACGTTCCCGACGCCGACCGCATCGTCGCGGGTGCACGCCGTCTCCTCGAAAGGAACTGATCGTGGCTCAGCAGATCGTGCTGCCGAAGCTGGGTCTGACGATGCAGGAAGGCGTGATCGGCGAGTGGGTGGCCGAATCCGGCCAGCGCATCGGTCTGGGCGACGTTCTTCTGCGCCTGGAAACGGACAAGGTCGATGTCGATGTCGAGGCAGAGGCCGAGGGAATCCTGGCGACGACCGCGCAGGCCGGTGACGTCTTGCCCGTCGGCGCGGTGATCGGGTGGCTTCTCGGCGACGGGGAAACGGCACCGGGCGTCGACGCGGCGGTCGTGACCGCGGACGAAGCGGCCGCCGCCGACGGTGCCACCGCCGCCGTCGAGACCGAGGTGCCCACCCTGGGCAGCGACTCACGAATCAAGTCGTCTCCGAATGCCCGTCGGGTCGCTGCGATGTCCCACATCGATCTTGCCCGTGTACGGGGTTCCGGCCCCGGCGGACGAATCGTGTCCGAGGACGTCGAGGAGTTCCTCGCGGCAGTGCCTGTTCACGAGAAGGTAGCGACACCCGAAGCAGCGCAGGCACAGAAGGCGGTCGGTGCGGACCGCGCGGCCGGACAGTTCGTCGGACCGGTACTCCGTCGTCGGGCAGCCGAGCTCGGAGTCGATCTCGGCGAGCTCGTCGGATCCGGTGTCGGAGGTCGAATCACGAAGGGCGACATAGAGACTGCCGCCGGTCGCAGTGTTTCGGTCCCGGTTGGCGCGCAATCGGCAGAAGCGGACGCGCCTGCCCGCACGACCGGCCCGAAACCCGGCGACATCATCCCGCTGAAGGGCATGCGAGGCGCCATCGCTCGCAACATGCTGGACAGTCTGCACTCCATGGCACAGCTGACGCACGGCTACGAAGCAGATGTGACCGCACTGGTGAAGATCAGGGCGGAGCTAGGAGCCGAGTCGGCGTCAAGCGGGTCGAAGCCGCCCAGCCTCAACGCCTTCGTTGTCAAGGCCGCAGCGTTGGCGCTGAGGGAACATCCCCTGTTGAACGCGGGAATCGCCGACGAGAAGGTGACGTTGTTCGAGGCCATCGACATCGGCGTCGCCGTGTCGGTCGAGGGTGGTCTCGTCGTTCCGGTCGTCCGGGGAGCGGATTCGTTGTCGATCGGCGCAATCGGCGCTCGCACCACGGAATTGGCGACAGCTGCCAGGACGGGGAGGCTGGGATCGTCCGACATGGAGGGTGCGACGTTCTCGGTCAGCACGCTCGGGGCGTACGGAGTCGACTTCTTCACGCCGGTCATCAATCCCGGCAACGTGGCGATCCTCGGAGTCGGCAGAGTGAAGGACGGATTCCGTTGGGAGGGGCACACTCCCGTCAAGACTCAGGTGATGACTCTGAGCTTGACGTTCGATCATCGGGCCGTGGACGGAGCTCCCGCGGCGGAATACCTCCGTACGGTGAGCGAGATCCTGGCGCGTCCGCTGAGCCTGTTGGCGGACTAGGCGAGCGGTAGGAGATGGAATCGACTGCGATCGACGACAGGCTGTTCGTCGAACTCGACCCACCCTTGTTGGCCGGGAGTTCTTGTGGCGACTGCGATGTGGTCGTCTTTCCGGCAGCCCATCGGTGCCCGGGGTGTACCGGCGAGTACGTCACGCGCATCGCGCTGCCGAACCGAGGAACGATCTGGACGTGGACCACCCAGGCGTTCGCGCCGAAACCGCCGTACCAGCCGTCGTCGTCGGGATTCGAACCGTTCGTCGTCGGATACGTCGATCTCGATGCGGTTCTGGTCGAGTCGCGAATAGTCGGTGAGGTCGCGATCGGTGACGAGGTCGAGTTGCGTCTGCTCGACGTCGGTGGGGGCCAGGTCACGTTCGCCTTTGCCAGGGTGGTCTCGTGAGTCCGGCCGACATCTTCGTCGTCGGAGCGGGGATGCATGCCTTCGGGCGGCACGACGGTGTCTCCGGCAGGGACATGGGTGAACACGCACTTCGTGCCGCACTGAAAGACGCCGGAATCGGGTGGTCCGATGTCGATGCGGCCGTCGGTGGCAGCAACGTCTCCGGCAAGCCCGACTCGCTGGTGTCTCGGCTCGGGCTGACCGGAATCCCGTTCACGACCGTCAAGAACGGCTGCGCCACAGGGGGAGTCGCGCTGTCGACCGCGGCCGACATGCTCACCGCCGGTCGAGCGGGGATCGTCGCAGTCGTCGGTTTCGACAAGCACCCGCGAGGAGCATTCGCATCCGACCCAGCGGCCTACGGTCTCGACCCCTGGTACGCGCAGACCGGTCTGATGGTCACCACGCAGTACTTCGCCATGAAGACTCGTCGGTACCTCCACCGGTACGGACTCGACGAGTACGCCCTCGCCGCGGTATCCGAGCGGGCCTTCGCCAACGGGGCCGCGCATCCGATGGCATGGCGTCGCACTCCGCTGACCTCTGCGCAGGTTCTGGCGTCCCCGATGATCAACGACCCGCTGACCCAGTACATGTTCTGTTCGCCGGGCGAGGGCGGTGTGGCACTGATTCTCGCTCGGGGTGAGCGGGCACACGACATGTGCGAGCGGCCGATTCGGCTGGCATCCGTCGAAGTCCGAACGAGACGACCGGGATCCTTCGAGGTCTTCTCACCCTGGTTGACCACCGATCCGGTGCACAGCCCGAGTATCGACGCGGCCGCGTCTGCATTCGCCGGAGCGGGTGTGGATCCGGCCGACGTCGATGTGGCGCAGTTGCAGGACACCGATTCCGGGTCCGAGTTGATCCACATGGCCGAAACCGGGCTCTGCGAGCACGGTGAGCAAGCACAGTTGCTCGGCTCCGGAGCGACCGACTGGGACGGCGACCTTCCGATCAACACCGATGGTGGATGTCTGGCCGGAGGTGAGCCGATCGGCGCATCCGGATTGCGGCAGGTGCACGAGGTGGTGCGTCAACTGCAGGGTCGAGCGGACGGGCGTCAGGTGCCCGGCGGGCCGACCGTCGGATTCACGCATGTCTACGGGGCACCGGGTCTGTCGGCCTGCACCGTGCTGACGAGCCGATAGCGAAAGGCGAACCATGACAGAGGTTGTCGACACCGTTCCCGAGTTGGCCGATTTCCGGTCGGAGGTCCGCTCGTGGTTGAGCTCGATCCTCCCGCCGCGGCCGACCCCGTCACCGGACGACCGGCCGGACCTGGCCGTCTTTCGCAATCTGTCAGATGACGACGAGTCGGCCTTGCTCGACGCCGTCAGAGAATACCGTCGCAGGCGTTTCGATGCAGGCTACGGCGCGGTGACGTTGTCGGTCGAGCACGGTGGACGCGGGCTTCCCGCGTCGTTCGCATCGGCCATCGCCCAGGCCGAGCGCGAGTTCGATGTTCCGCCTTCGACCGAACTCATCAGTGTCACGACGGGTCTCGTCGGTCCTGCGGTCGCGATGTTCGGGTCCGACGAACAACGTGAGACCTACGCGAATCCACTGCTGCGCACGGATTTGCTGGCCTGTCAGCTCTTCAGCGAGCCCGGTGCCGGCTCGGATCTGGCGGCTCTGGGATGCCGTGGGGTGCGCGACGGTGACGAGTGGATCTTCAACGGGCAGAAGGTGTGGTCGTCGGGCGCACGGTTCGCAGACCTCGGGATGCTCCTGGCCCGCACCGATCCCGACGTGCCCAAGCACAAGGGAATCACCGCGTTCCTGATTCCACTCGACCTCGAGGGCGTCGAGATCCGCCCGATTCGGCAGATGAGCGGGGGCGCATCCTTCAACGAGGTGTTCCTGCACAACGTTCGAGTTCCCGACAGCATGCGCCTGGGCGACGTCGGCGCGGGGTGGAAAGTTGCCGGTGCGACTCTGGCTTTCGAGCGCACCGCCTCCGGTTCGGTGACCCGCAAGAAGGGCGGCTCGGTCGCAGAGTTGGTGACTCTCGCACAATCCCTCGGCGTGGCCGGCGATCCGCTGGTGCGTCAGGACATCGCCGACGTGTACATCCGATCCGAACTGCGCGCCGCCACCGCCGACAGGGTAGCGAGGGCCGCTGCGGCAGGGATCTCGCCGGGACCGGCCGCGTCGGTCGGAAAACTGATGGCATCGGACGTGCTGAGCAGGATCGGCGAGATTGCCGCAGACCTGTTGGGAGAGAACATCTCCGCCCGGGTGAACGACGACCTCTTCGCGTGGTCCGAGCACGTGTTGGGTAGCCCGGGTTACCGGCTGGCGGGCGGCACCGATCAGATTCAGCGAACCATCATCGGCGAAAGAGTGCTCGGCTTACCGTCCGAGCCACGGGAGAATCGTGATCGGCCGTGGTCGGGGCGCGACAAGCGCTGATCTACCGGGTGGAGGTCTCACCAGGCGAGGGCGAGGGCCAGACGTTCCCGATGGAACGCGGAACCACCGAAGAGTTGAGCGTCTGCGCGTGCACGTCGAAAGTACAGGTGGCAGTGGTGCTCCCAGGTGAAGCCGATGCCGCCGTGCAGTTGCACCGCCTCGGCCGTCACCGTTCGGTACGCGTCCGAGCACCACGCCTGGGCAACCGAACCGGCTTCGGTGCGGTCTTCGGCTTCGACCGCGCGGGTCACCGCTGACCGACTCGACTCCACCAGCACCAGTAGGTCTGCGAGCGAGTGCTTCACCGCCTGGAAGCTACCTATCTCGCGGCCGAACTGCCGTCGTTCCTTGGCGTACCGGACCGTGGCATCGAGACTGGCCTGGGCACCGCCGAGCTGCTCGGCGGCCAGCACTATGCAGGCGAGGTCGAGGGCCGGAAGTAGTGCGGTCGCAGCGCTGCCGCCAGTCGTGAGACGTCGTGCCGAGGTATCGGTGAGGGTCACAGAGGCCTGAGCGCGGGACAGATCCAGTGTCTCGACGCGGTCGATCAGTGAGCCGTCGGCAGACGCCTCGAGGACGAAGACATCGGGGCCGTCGGGAGTTGCGGCCACGGTCACGATCCATCGCG
>NZ_LVCU01000391.1:0-538 GCF_001647185.1 Rhodococcus sp. EPR-147 | reverse complement strand
GCGACCACGAGACCTGGGCGTTGCTCGAACCGCTGGTCCGCGAGATCGTCACCGGATTGCTCGCACCGACCGGTGTCCGCTTCGAGCTGCACTACCGTCGCGGCGTGCCTCCCGTGGTCAACGATCCGGCGTCCACGCACACGTTCGAGAAGGCGATCGAGAGGGTCGGACCCGACGCGTTGGCCGATACCGCGCAGTCCGGCGGCGGCGAGGATTTCTCGTGGTACCTCGAACGAGTGCCGGGCGCGATGGCTCGACTCGGCGTATGGCCGGGTACCGGGCCACAACTCGACATCCACCAGCCCACCTTCGATCTCGACGAACGAGCACTCGCCGTGGGCGTGAAGGTGATGACCGGAATCGCGCTGGATCCGAACTAGAGACAGGAGACGAGATGGCGTTCGAGGTGTCGCCGATCGGGATCGTCAGATCCGAACGCGCCGAGGTGGTGGACGACAATTGGGGATCCGTCGAATCCGTCATCGACCTCCACGACAGTGTGCTCGACGCCGACTCGACCCTCGGTCTCGCGGAATTC
>NZ_LVCU01000390.1:0-4023 GCF_001647185.1 Rhodococcus sp. EPR-147 | reverse complement strand
GACCACCACCCGCGCCGGTCGAGCCCGGCGAATGCCGCAGGCTGCCCTTCGGCGATGTCGGACACCACGTCCTCGGCGCTGCCTGCGCCGACGAGCACCTGCACCGCGAACAGGGTCGAGAGGAAGGGGACCGGAAGCAGGGCAGCGCCGAGCTCCTCGGCGACGACGGCCAACTCGTCCAATCCACCTATGCCACCGCAGGATTCGGGTAATCCGAGTGTTGCTGTTCCGATCTGCTCCGCCAGTATCGACCAGGCGCGCGTGTCCCATCCTGGGCCGGCCGGATCGAGTCGACGGCACAGGTCGTGTCCGCCGAGTTCGGTGGCAGCAGCGCGGACGGCAGCTCGAAGGGCGTCGAGTTCGGCGCTCATCGCGTGGAATTCACCGGCTTTCGAGGGTGGCGTGCGCCGCGGCGAGCCGGGCCACCGGGACCCGCCGAGGTGAGCACGAGACATAGTGCAGGCCGAGCGAATTGAGGAACGAGATGGACTGCGGATCGCCGCCGTGCTCACCACAGACACCGAGTTTGACGTCGGGACGAGCGGTGCGGGCACGGTCGACGGCCATGGAGACCAGAGCGCCGACACCGTCCCGATCCAGGACGGCGAACGGGCTGTCCGTCAACAGACCGTGTTCGAGATAGTGGGCCAGTACCGTCTTCTCCACGTCGTCGCAAGAGAACCCGTAGGTGAGCTGGGTCAGGTCGTTCGTCCCGAAGGAGAGGAACTGGGCCTCGGCGGCCAATGGTTCGGCCAGCAGGGCTGCGCGGGGAGTCTCGATCATGCTGCCGACGAGATAGGGAACGGTGACGCCGGTGTCGGCGGCAACGGTCGCAGCGGCCCGGTGCACCTGTGCGATGGCCTCGGTCAGTTCGCCCGGCAGCGACACCAGCGGAATCATGACCTCGAGTTGCGGTGTCATTCCTTCGCCGTTCACCACGACCCACGCACGGAACAGAGCTTCGGCCTGGGCGGGATACAACCGGGTCTGCACCATGGCGAATCGAACTCCGCGTAGACCGAGCATCGGGTTCGATTCGTGTGTGGCAGCAGCACGTTCGGCTTGTTCGCGGTCGCGATAGTGGCCGTCGGCCGGGAGGAACTCGTGCAGCGGCGCATCGAGCAAGCGCACGGTGACGGGTCGGTCGCCGACGACACGGAGCAGGTCGGTGAAGTCCGATTGTTGCGCGGCGGTCAGGGCCGCAATGGCCTCGATCTCCTCGGCCTCGCTCTCGGCCAGTACCAGCCGTTGAACCAGCGGGAGTTGATCGCCGAGGAACTGGTGCTCGGTGCGGCACAGTCCGATTCCCTCGGCACCGAGGCGAAAGGCGGTAGCGGCGTCGTCGGCATTGTCCGCGTTGGTGCGGATTCGCAGTTCGCGGATGTCGTCCGCCCAACCGAGCAACACTTCCAGTTCCGCTGACGGCTCGGCCGGCCGAATTGCCACGGTACCGACGTAGACGTCACCGGTACGGCCGTTGACCGAGACGGTGTCGCCCTCGGCGAGGGTCACGCCGCCGGCCGTCACGGTGGCGCGCTCTTTGTCGATGCGGATGGTCGCCGCGCCGCAGACCGCCGGACGACCGGCACCGCGGGCAACGACGGCGGCGTGGGATGCGAGCCCGCCGTTGGACGTGACGACCGCGGTGGCTGCCAACAGAGCGGGCACGTCGGCGGGGCTGGTCTCGGACGCAACGAGGATGACGGCCTTGCCCTGCGCTGCCAGAGCAAGTGCTCGATCGCTCGACAGTGCGATCTCGCCGACGGCAGCACCCGGTGACGCGGGGAGTCCGCGGACGAGCAACTGCTCGCTACCGGTGAGGGTGAGCTGAGCGTGCAGAAGGTCCTGCATCAGGTCGGGCTCGAGCATGCGCACTGCCTCGCTGCGGTCGATCGATCGCGCGTTGGCCAGATCCACGGCGAGATTGGTGACCGCACGTGGGCCTGGATGGTCCAGCGCGCCTGCACTCAGCAGGGCGAGCTGGCGATCGCGGACCTCGAACTCGATCTCGACGACACCGCGCAGATGCGGCTCGAGAGTCGCGAAGATCTGATCGAGGATCTGTTCACCACCGGGAGTGCTGGACAGTGGTTCGCCAGGACCGGGATTGGGATCGGCCTTGCGGACACCGAGGTGGAACACGCCGTGGGGTGCGTACTTACCGGTTTCGAGGTCGCGGCTGACGGCGGAACCATGGCCCGAGTCGTCCCAGGGGCCGAGTCGCAGAGCACGGACGTGCAGTGCAAGGCCCAGATCGTCCGGTAGGGACAGAGAGCGGCGGGCCCGCTGCCCGCGGGGAGAGGCCCAGCGAGCCAACATGGCGGTCGCTGCGAGGCCGAGCTGCTCGGCAGGTTCGGTGGGAAACGGACTGCCCGTCGCACGTTCGATCAGTTCGAGAAGGGCGGGTACGCGAGAGTGACTGTCGGGGTGGTCCTCGTCCAGATCGTCGAGATCGTCGGTGTCGACGTCGAGGGCACCTTCGGCGACGAATCGAAGGGTCGCAGCCCACGAGTCGTAGATGTCGCGATCGCGTCCGATCACCTCGACGAGTGCATCGACGTTCAGAGGCGAGAGCCCGATGACCGAGATGGCAGGAGGCAGAGCCGACACCGGAACCGGTGCGCTGCATCGCAGATGCAGCAGCATGGGTCGGCGCTCGGTGCGCACCGACGGCCAGATCCCGCGGACTGCCAACTTCTCCAACAGATCGATCGTGGCGCTCGCGGTGTCGGGTACGCGCAGGCCGGCACCGGACCCGATCGGCACCGTCAGCCCGGGTACGACCGGAAGCCCGAGCGCGACAAGGTTGTCCATCTCGACGCCGTGAACCCCCAGCGCGTCGGCACCGAGACCGCGAGCACGGCCTTGCCCGTACGGCACTGCTGCGCGCGCGGAGGTGAGTACGGAACTGTCGGACAGGGTCATTCGGCGCTACCGCGAACGAGTTCCTCCTCGAGGGCCTCGTCCTCGGCGCGGGTGAGTCCCAGCATCATCAGCACGTGCTGATGGAGCCACATCCACACGGTGTGATAGCCATCGGTCAAGGGCGACGTCATCGACGCGGTGTCGCCGTTGTCGAACCGTTCGAGTGCGACATGTAGGCGGTCGCGGTACTCCAGCAGGACTGCACACTGCTTCCCACCGCGGCGGAGCAGCTTGGCCACGGACGTATGAATGTCCTCGAGCTGGTCGCGGATTCTGGCGTCGTACTGTGCATCGCCGTGGTCGTTTGCCGTGCCGTCCGGACGGCACTGCCATGCGGTGCACAGTTCCCGCAGCCGACGGTTGACCGGTAGGAATGCGCGCAGGAAGTCGGTGACCGCAGAGTGCTCGTCGCTTCCGTCTGTGAGACGAACCTGCGCACCGGCAGCGGCGATTCCGGCCTGCGTCGGCATGACGATCGGGCCCTTGGCCACGGCGTCACCGGCATCGACGACAGCCTGTAGCTCGGGCGTGACCGGCCCTCGAAGCATGCCCTTCACAACGAGGTCGACCAGAGCGGTCGATTCGGATGTGGTGGTCGCAAGGTCGTTCATGGTGCTCCTGGCGCTCTCCGGTCCCCCGTGGGGAACAGCCTTCGGCAAGTGACGTACGTCTACCGTAGGCGGGACTGTGACGGTGCTCATAACCTACTCAAATAGTAGTGGATGTCAAGAAACTTTGTCCAACTCTGTACAGGTTTGACTGCGGCTAGTTACTTGACAGCATGTCGCCTTTTGCGGCTAGGCTGCGTGTGATGGCCGCCACTCGGCCGACCGCCGTACGGGAAGAGGGATCGCGACATGGACGACCGAACCGAGCTCTACATCGGCGGGAAGTGGGTGGCCTCCGCGGGCGGGGGCACCGTAGATGTGCTCGACGCCACGACGGGTGAGCTGCTCGCCCGCGTACCCGCAGGAACGGAAACCGACGTCGACGACGCTGTCGCCGCAGCGCGCTCCGGCTTCGATGTGTGGTCGCAGTCCTCGATCGAGGAGCGCGTCTCGGTGTTGCGGCGGATCGCCGACGGGCTGGTCGAACGCG
>NZ_LVCU01000389.1:0-19596 GCF_001647185.1 Rhodococcus sp. EPR-147 | reverse complement strand
TTCCGATCGATGGCGGACATTCTCGAGGACACCTCGTTGGAGGAACGTCGCGGGACATCGTTGATCCTGAAGGTCGGCATCGGTGTCGTCGGCGCGATCACGCCGTGGAACTACCCGCTCTACCAGCTCGCCGCCAAGGTCGCGCCTGCCATTGCAGCCGGATGCGCCACGGTGGTCAAGCCCAGCAGTGTGGCCCCGCTGGTCGCGTTCGCGGTCGCCGAGATCGCCGATTCGACCGCTCTGCCCCCGGGCGTGCTCAATATCGTCAGTGGGGCAGGCGGCCGGGTGGGGGAGCGGCTGGCCGGACACCCGGACGTCGACATGGTGAGTCTGACCGGCTCGACGGCAGCCGGTGCCCGCGTCGGACAGGTAGCTGCAGCCGAAATAAAGAAAGTGACTCTGGAGCTGGGAGGCAAGTCGGCTTTCGTCATCGCTCCCGACGCCGACTTCGATGCAGCTTTGACCGCCGCGGTGCGCGGCTGCTACGTCAACAACGGGCAGACCTGCACTGCGACAACGCGGCTGCTGGTACCCGCCGATCGCCTCGAGTACGTCGAGGAGAAGCTGGCGGAGTTGGTCGGCTCGCAGCGGATCGGTGACCCCCTCGACGAATCCGTCGACATCGGACCGATGGCATCGCGTGAGCAGCAGCAA
The DNA here is from genome assembly GCF_001647185.1 of Rhodococcus sp. EPR-147. Taxonomy (NCBI): domain Bacteria; kingdom Bacillati; phylum Actinomycetota; class Actinomycetes; order Mycobacteriales; family Nocardiaceae; genus Rhodococcus; species Rhodococcus sp. EPR-147. The sequence goes on along the minus strand of NZ_LVCU01000389.1, from coordinate 18,942 downwards.
TCTGTCCTCGATCACCTCTCCGCAGTTCCCTCGAACGCTCACTTCGTGGTCGGTGGGCCGGGCGACGTGCCCGACCTGGACGATCGACTACGGTCGGGATTCTTCGTCCGCCCGACGGTGGTGAGCCGGGTCGACAACGATTCTGCGATCGCCCGTGAAGAGGTGTTCGGCCCTGTCCTCACGGTGCTCACCTACGACGGGATCGACGACGCGGTCCGCATTGCCAACGACTCCGAGTACGGGTTGTCCGGAGCCGTGTTCGCGGCCGACGACGACGCAGCGATTGCCATCGCCCGTAGGTTGCGCACCGGTCAGGTGGGCATCAACGGTGGGCGCTTCAATGCCCTTGCACCGTTCGGTGGCATGAAGAAGTCGGGTATCGGACGAGAGCTCGGACCGGATGGACTGGACGAGTACTTCGAGAAGATCTCCCTACAGTTGCCTGCGACATGAGCGCCGAGGCGACCGGTGACATCACCCGGCTCATGGCGCGATTCGCGCGAGGGATCGACCTGCGTGACTGGGATATGTATCGATCCGTGTTCACCGACGAGATCGACGTCGACTACACCAGCTACCGCGCGGGTAACGGTGGGCACTTCCGCGCCGAGGACTGGGTGCAGCGTGGGCGAATGCTGTTCCCGGGGCTCGTTGCGTCGCAACATTTCTTGTCGAACTTCGACATCACGGTCGAGGGTGATCGGGGCACGGTCATCACCTACGTGCGAGCCGAGCACGTACTCCCGAACACCTCCGGCGATGCCGTGTTCACCATCGGCGGGTACTACACCGATTCGGTGGTGCGAGTCGGCGGTGAGTGGAAGATCTGCCGAAAGCAACTGACGGTTCTCTGGAACTCCGGCAACCCGCAGGTGCTGACGCTGGCCCGTGAACGCGCGGCTGCCCTACTCGCCGAGGCCTAGACGCGTCAGAGGCGGCGAACGGGATCGGTTCCGTCCCAGTTCGTCGCGGCGTCGGCAACACGCCGGTACAGCTCGAGAATGCTCGGCCGTGGCTCGTAGATCTCCAGGAGATGTCCGAGCTGCGGCCGCGCATCGTGGAACGCGAAGTTGTTGCCGTGCGGGGTGGACGCCGACAGTAGGGCAGGCCAACCACGCTCGGTGAGTTGCCGTTGGTGCTCGGCGAACGACGCGACCATGATCGCAACGTGGTGCACACACCCGCGTGCTCGCGTGGTCTCGGCGAATTCCGGCGGTTCGGCCGAGTGCGTGTGCACCAATTCGATCTGCATGCGGCCCCATTGCCCGTAGGCCGATGAGTGGTCGAAAGCCCCCGTTCTGCCGTCGGGGCCGTCGGCGGCCGTGATGACGTTTCTACGCACGAAGAACGGGCCTGCCCCGGTACGGACCGAAAAGTCGGCGGCCGCCTCGTGAATGTCGTCGACCATGTACGCGATCTGAACCACACTGCCCAACTCGAACTCGCTCATCCCTGATGCCTCGATTTCCACTGTCGATATTGATGCAGCTAACTGATGAACGACTGCAGATATGCAGAGTCGGCGTTCAGTCACCGTAGGTACTGCTGTTCCGGCAGGTTCCATGATTCCTGCACTGAGGCAAACAATGTCGAGTTTCGCAGATTGCTGGACTTATCCCTGTACATAGTTGAGTATGACGTGGGTAACAAAAGCGAGACTCAAGTAACTCAAGTCACAGGCGGGCTTCCATGACCGATGCACTGAGCATCACCAGTCTTTCCAAGACCTTCGGCGGGCATCGCGCGCTCGCCGGCCTGGACTTGCAGTTGGCCCCGGGGGAGATTCGAGGGCTGGTCGGCCAGAACGGGTGCGGCAAGTCGACGCTCATCAAAGTGCTTGCCGGATATCACGACCCGGACGACGGCGCCCGAATATCGGTCGATGGTCACGAGCTGGCCCTCGGTGTCCCCGGCAGCGGTGAAGCTGCCGGCCTGCGATTCGTCCACCAGGAACTCGGGTTGGTCGAAACCCTCGATGTCGTCGACAATCTGGCACTCGGCCACGGCTACCTGACCACCGCGGTCGGAACGATCGACTTCCGTGCCGAGCGATCCCGGGCCGAAGCCGCCCTAGCCGAATTGGGAGTCGAGCTGGAACTGGGGAAGCTCGCCGGGGCGCTCAGTATGAGCGAACGCACCATGCTCGCGATCGCCCGTGCGGTTCAGGACAGGTCGGGTCGAGCCGCAGTACTGGTTCTCGACGAACCGACGGCCAATCTTCCCGCAGCAGAGTCCGTTCGGCTGTTCGAGCTGGTGCGCAGAATCAGGGATCGCGGTGTCGCAGTCCTGTTCGTCTCGCATCATCTGAACGAGATCTTCTCGCTGTGCGACAGCGTCACCGTGATGCGGGACGGCGCAGTCGTGAGCACGCGTCCACTCGACGGTCTCGACGAATCGGGGCTCGTCGAGTTGATGATCGGACGTCGCATCGACGACTTCCTGGCCGAGCCGGAAGAGACGTCGAACCCCGATGGGGATCCCGTGCTCGAGGTGTCCGGCATGAGTTGCGGTGCGGTGGAGAACTTCGGGTTCGAGATCAGGTCCGGTGAGGTCCTCGGCATCGCCGGGATCACCGGTTCCGGTCGTGAGCAGATCGTGCCTGCGCTCTTCGGTGCCGAGTCTCGACGCGGCACAGTCGTCGTCGACGGTATGGTCGTCGAACCGGGGCGCCCCGACCTCGCCATGTCGGCGGGCGTCGGATGCGTTCCTGCCGAGCGGCTTTCGAATGCTGCATTCGCTACCGCCTCCCTTCGCGAGAACGTCTCCGTCGCGGACCCGTGGGGGTTCTCCCGGGGTGGGATAGTGCGAGTGAAACGGGAGAAGTCCGACGTGGCCACGTGGCTCGAGCGACTCGGCGTGCGCCCGGCCGGTGACACCGAGCGCCATCTCGGCACTCTCAGCGGAGGAAACCAGCAGAAGGTCGTCCTGGCCAGGTGGCTTCGACGCAGTCCTCGCGTGTTGCTGTTGGACGAGCCGACGCAGGGTGTCGACATCGGTGCTCAGGCCGACATCCATGCGCTCGTGGACAAGGCCGCGCAGGACGGTGCCGCGGTGCTCGTGGTGTCCACCGATCACGGGGAACTCACGCGATTGTGCGATCGGGTGCTGGTTCTGTCGGCAGGCCGGGTGGTCGACGAATTCTCCCGCCCTCGCATCGACCCGGATCGCTTGACGGCCTCGACTCTCAAGAAACCCGCTTCCGCTGCTGTGCGGTCCGGCGCAGACCCTCGGTGAAAGGATCACCATGACAACACAATCCCACGAAGGTACAGCAGCGTCGCCGCACACTCCGCCGCCCGGAGGTAGGGGTGGTACGGAACGGCGCACGGCTCGACGACGACCGAATCTCGGACTCGACCGCTTCAGCGGTCTCTATGTGTGGATCGTTGTCATCGCGCTCTTCGCACTCTGGATTCCGGACACCTTCATGACACAGGGGAATTTCCGCATCATCGCCGGCGACCAGGCGATCACGGCGATGCTGGCCATCGGTTTGATCGTGCCACTGGCTGCCGGGGTGTTCGATCTGTCCATCGCAGGCATCATGGGCTTCTCGGTCGCGATGGTGTCCTACCAGCTCTCGCAGGGCGTCAGCACCCCCATCGCCGTCGTCACCACTCTGCTCTGCGGTGCGCTGATCGGGGCAGTCAACGGTTTCGTTGTCGTCAAGCTCAAGGTCGACTCGTTCATTGCCACTCTGGGAATGTCGAGCATTCTGCTGGCGGGGACCTACTGGGTCACGGACGGCAAACAGATCACCGAGGGGTTCACCGACGGCTTCCTCGATCTGGGAAGCAAGCCGTTCCTCGGTCTACCCCTTCCCTTTTTCTACATGATCGGCGTCGCCGCCGTGATGTACGTCGTACTCGAGAAGACCCCGTTGGGTCGCTACTTCTACGCCACCGGTGGCAACCGTCAGGCCGCACGGCTCGCCGGACTACGAGTCGAGCGAATCATGTTCGGCGCGTTGATGACGTCGGCCACCATCGCGGCCTTCACCGGAGTCGTCCTGGCAGCCAAGCTCGGCACCGCCGCGCCCGACATCGGCCCGTCGTACCTGCTGCCGGCGTTCTCGGCCGTCTTCCTCGGCTCGACTCAGATACGCGCCGGGCGGGTCAACGTACTGGGCACGCTGATCGCCATCTACCTGCTTGCCACCGGTGTGAAGGGACTGCAGTTGGCCGGTGCTCCCAGCTTCGTCAACGACCTCTTCAACGGACTCGCCCTCATCGTCGCCGTGGCTCTCGCGGCCCGGACCGCCCGCCGTACCTGAACTCTCCTCCACCCGAAAGGTGATCACGTGAAATCGACCAACTGGACGAAAACTTTCGTTGCCCTCGTGTCCGCAAGCTTGTTGGTGTCCGCATGCAGCAGCTCGGACGAGACGACGGCGACCGGAGAAGCTGCCGACGTCGCCGGCGCGCAGGCCGTCGCCGATCAGTACGAGGCCCCGCCGGCCGATCTGGTTCTGACGACGCCGTTGAGCAGAGCTCCGGACAGCGGCAAGTACGTCATCAGTATCGAGACCCCGCAACCGATCTCGAGCGCGAAGAACGATGCCATCCAGCAGGCGGCGGACGTCCTCGGGTGGCGCTATCAGCGAGTATTGATGGGCACCGACGCCGAAGCGGCACCCAAGGCGATGGACCAGGCAATCGCGCTGCGGCCGGACGCGATCCACATCTCTGGTACCCCGCTCACGATGCTCACCCGGCAGATCGAATCTGCCGATGCCGCGGGCATTCCCGTCATCGCGGACAGTATCGCGGGCCCTCCCGTCGCCGGTGTCATCTCCACCGCCTTGGACGGCGACGCTCAGGTCGAGGAGTGGGGAAAGATGGTCGCGAGTCAGGTCGTCGCAGACAGCGATGGGCAGGCGAATGTCGCGATCTTCTCGATCACCGACTACTCGATCCTCAACGTCTTCACCGACGCATTCACAGCTCAGTTGGAAGCCCAGTGCCCGGACTGCACCACCCAACTCGTGAATCAGCAGGTCACCGATCTCGGCACCAAGACTCCGCAGAGCTTCGTCAGTACACTCCAGCGGGACCCGACCATCAACTACGCGGTCTTCTCCTTCGGCGATCTCGTGTTGGGTGTCGATGCGGCGCTGCGTGGTGCGAGCCTGACCGATCAGGTGACTTTCGCCGGTCAGACGCCAACACCGGACAACCTCGACTCGCTGAAGGGTGGCGACAACAGTGTGTGGGTCGGCTTCCCGGTGCAGATTCTGGGGTGGCGCGTCATCGACACTCTGGCGCGGCATTTCAACGGCGACGACCTCGCAGCGGCCGACGCCGCGTTCCTCCCCACGCAATTGCTCAACAGTGACAACATCGGGTCGGCAGTCCTCGACGAGGACACCGGGTACTACGTCGGTGTCGCGGATTACCAGGGTGAATTCGAGACACTCTGGCAGAAGTGACGCCTCGGGTTCTGTCCCTGTCGCATCTGTCGGCGCTGCACCTCTCACCCCCGGAGTTGATCGACTGCGCTGCGTCGGGTGGCTTCGACGCGGTGGGTATCCGGGTGGCGCAGGGCGAACGGGACAGGGGATTCCTTCTCCCGGCGGGATCGGCGCTGCTGCGGGATACAGCATCTGCGTTGGCGCACAACGGGATACGCGTTCTCGATGTCGAGGTGGTCAAGCTGCATCCCGGAAGCTCCGAGGGCGATTGGTCGGCGATTGTCGAGGCAGGTGCCGAACTCGGGGCGAAGCATCTGCTCGTGACGGTGCTCGATGACGATCGCAGTCGAGCAATCGACAACTTCGACCTCCTGTCGGAGTTGTCCGGGGCGTACGGCCTACGGTGTTGTCTCGAGCCGATGATTTTCTCGTCTGTTCGGGACTTCACTGCCGCTGCTGCATTCGTCGCCGAAGCTCGGGGGAGCGATTCCGGCGTCCTCGTCGACGCCCTGCATTGGATCCGGGCGGGATCGGAGCTGGCCGATCTCGACGCCGTCGACGAGAACTCGTTGCCGTACTGGCAGATCTGCGATGCAGCGTCGGCGGAGCCCTCGGACGACCTGAATGCTGCGATCACCGAGGCTCGAACCGACAGGCTCCCACCGGGACTGGGTGCATTCCCACTGGCCGATCTCGTGCACGCACTCCCATCGACGGCTGCGGTGAGCGTGGAGGTCCCGTCCGCCCGTAGCGCGGCCGACACGCGGGCGTGGATTGCAGAACTGGGTCGAGCGACGCGAAAGGTGCTCGACGACGCGGAAAGTGAGAAACTGGAGACATGACCAACAAACTGCATTGCATACTGTCATGACCGGCACCGTCGAGCGCAAGTACGTCCACGTCGTCGCACCCGGAACCGCGGAGACGACGATCGAAGCCGCATCGCCGCCTGCCCCCGACGCTGTTGTCGTCGACATCCGCTACTGCGGTATCTGTGCGACCGACACACACGGATACTCGTCCGCTGCTCTGCCACCGGCCGTGTTCGGACATGAATGGACAGGCACGATCAGCGCCGTCGGTGAGAACGTGACCACCCTGCGGGTGGGTCAACGCGTGGTGGCCGGTGTCGGGCCTGCGTGCGGTGTGTGTGCCCAATGCCGTGCAGGTCACGCCGCTCACTGCGACCTGGCCTTTGCAGAAGCCAACGGCATCACCGACGACGCACCCGTGCACGGCGGGTTTGCCACCACCCTCACGGTGTCGGCTCGCCGAGCGATTCCGGTGCTCGACGCATTGTCCGACGAGGAGGCCGCGTTGATGGAGCCGGCGACCGTGACGTTCCATGCCGTCAAACGTGCCGCGATCACGCTGGGGTCCACGGTGGTCGTTCAGGGTGCGGGTCCTATCGGTCTACTGACCGCGCAACACGCACGTACCGCCGGAGCAGGCCGCATTCTCGTCAGCGAGCCGTCGGCCGCACGTCGAGCGGCAGCAACGGATCTGGGCTTCGCAGACGTGGTGGAACCGGCGGATCTCGCAGCGCTGCTCGGTGAGGTCACCGGTGGTCTCGGCGCGGATGTCCTGTTCGAGTGCACCGGAGTCGCCGCGTTGATGCAGCCCTCCGCCGAGCTCGTCAGACGCGGCGGGACCCTGGCGTTGCTCGGGTATCCGGGCACCGATTCCTCGGTCAGCTACGGCGATTGGCAGTCGAGGGAGCTCACGGTGATCGGCTCGCTGGCGTACTCGCACGAGGACTTCATCGGTGCGATGACGCTGGTTGCCGAAGGTCGAATCGACCTGAAGTCCTTGCACACAGGCACGATCGGGCTCGGTGGATTGGTCGGGATGTTCGCCGAACTCGATTCCGGGACGAGTCGGCACGCCAAGGTGCTGGTGGACCCGAGCCGTTGACGCGGTGGGTCAGGCGGGAGCCGGCACCGGCACTGTCTGACCGCTCCCGCAGGTGGCCCCGCCGTCGACCGGAATCGCGACACCGGTGACGAACGACGCCAGCGGCGAGGCCAGGAATGCGATGACCTCGCCCACCTCCCGAGCGGTGCCCCAACGGTGTAGGGGGATCATCGTTTTGAGCGCTTCGTAGCGGTCGGGGGTGTTGTCCTCGATGCGTCGGGTCATGCCGGTGCTGATGGGCCCTGGGCAGACGGCGTTGACGCGGATTCGGTCGTTCGCCAGGTCGAGGGCGAAGGACCGCGCGAGGTTCACAGCGCCGGCTTTGGCCGCGGCGTACGGCCAGCGGTTCGGCTCGCCACCGAGCGCGGTTGCGGACGCGGTGATCACGATCGAACCGCGGCCTGTGCGCCGGAACGCGGGAATCGATTCGCGCACACCGAGTACGACGGCGCGAAGGTTGACCTCGATCGAGCGGTCGAAGACCTCCATGTCGAGGGTTTCGATGGATCCGGAAGCTGGAACACCGGCATTGAGCACCAGCGCGTCGAGGTGTCCGAACGAGGTCTCCGCGTGACGCACCGCTGCGCGGTTGTCGTCCTGTCGGGTGACGTCGCCGACGAACGGCACCGCATTGTCGTTGCCGGACAACCAATCCAAGGATTCCGCGGTGGTGTCGAATGCAACGACCGAGCCGCCGTTTTCGAGGATGATCTCAGCGGTCGCACGGCCGATACCCGAACCTGCACCTGTGACCACAGCGACGGTGTTCACGATGCGCTCGCCGTCGACAGTTCCTCGACGTCGTCGAGCAGGACTGCCAACTGTGCCGGTGCGTCGACCCAATCGTTCGGCGAACGCATCGCGTCCCAGAAGTTGGGCTCGACGATCAGGTGTTCTGCGCCTGCCGCCAGGGCAGTGCGGATGTCGCCTCTTACCCCGTCGATGCCTTGGCCTCCGGATCCGATTGCGTCCGTCGGACGCTGCAGGTAGGAACGTAGGAACAATCGCACCGGGTGTGCACCTTCCGGACGCAGGCCGCGCATCGTCTCGAGTTGTTCGAGCAGAGCTTCCGGGCTGCCGCTACTGGGATTCCAGATGTCGAACAGTGCTGCGGTGCGCTTCAATCCGGTTGCCGAACGAAGACCAGAAAGCAGCGGTGGGTGTGGCTGTTGCACCGGTTTGGGGCGCACGATGGACCGGGGGATGGTGAAGAACTCGCCTTCGAATTCCACCGGGTCGGGTCCCCAACAGGCCTGCACGGCCCGCACCAATTCGCCCATCCGACGGCCACGGGTGCGCGGATCGACGTCCATCTGAGCATGTTCTTCATCGGACCAGCCGGCCCCGAGTCCTGCCACGAGTCGTCCGCCCGACAGCAGGTCCAGAGTCGACAAGCGTTGCGCCAATTCGACCGGACGATGGTAGCCGGCCACCAGAATGCTGCTGCCGATGGTGACAGTCCGAGTGCAGGCCGCGGTGAACGCCATCAGTTCGGTGGCACCGAGTACCGAGCGATACGCCGGATGCACACTGGTGGTGTGTCGCCCGCCGTAGATCGATTCGTTCTGCTCGGGATAGAACAGGTGCTCCTGAACCCACAGGCTCGAGAAGCCCAGTTCCTCGGCCGAGGTGGCGAAGGCGCGGACGGCCCCGGCATCGACGTGTTCGCCGAGCTGAGGAAGGGACAACCCGATTGCGAGACTCACAGTACGGTCACCGTTCCCGTGTTTCCGTCGACCTCGATCATTGCACCGTCGGGAATTCTCAGGGTGGCGTCCTGCACCGAGACCGCGCATGGGATGCCCAGTTCACGGCACACGATCGACGAGTGAGTGATGGTGGCACCGACGTTGACGACGACGCCGCCGGCAAACACGAAGAGCGGAGTCCAGGCCGGGTCCGTCTGCGGAGCGACGATGATGTCTCCCTCGGCGAGGTCACCGACCTCGTAGGGATCATGAAGGATGCGTGCTCGTCCACGACTGACCCCCGGTGCACCACCGACTCCGGTCATCGAGTCGCCGGGAGCTGCGACCTGCGCCTTGTTCTCGGTCCTTCTGGGCCACTGCGAGAGCGGGAGTGGCTCGAACAAGAAGAAGGGGGGCTCCAGGTCGAAGAGCGCGAGGTACTGCTCGCGCCGCTCCGCGATGGTGCTCTTGAAAGTTTCGGGATCGGCGACGAACGCGTCGAGTTCGTCGTCGAGCAACATGGTGACGTCGTGATGGTCGCCCATGATGCCGCGATCGACCATACGATGGCCCAATTCGTAGAGGGCCGTGCGCATCTCGCCCATGACCTTGACGCAGGCCGTCTTGGTCCGCTCCCGCCAGGGCATGAACTTGGTGATGGATTTGGCGGCGTCGAGGAAACTCTGACGAGTTGTGTCGTCGGGCATCTTGGCGGCGAGCTCCGCGGTGAGTGCGATGCGCTTGTTCTCGTTGCGCCCTCTGATGACCTCGGGGTCGGATTCGTCGGGACTCAGGCGCATGCCGTTGATGGCGAGCAAAGCGAGCACCGGCTTCGATTCCCAACTGTCGGAACGGATGTCCCACTCGTTCGGGGCGCGCGATCCGAACTTGTACAGAAAGTCGTCGAAGTCCTGGCGGAACTGCTTCGCATCGGGGGAGTCACTGGCGTCGACGGCCTCGAGGAGGGTGGCGAGACCGGAGTCGAACAGGGAGGTCAGTTCCGCGGACTTCGCCACCGACCGACCCATGTTCCACAGGGCGTACGACGGTTCTGCCGAGTCGACTCCGCCCAGCCCGCTGAGGAGGTCGCCGAGCTTGTCGGCCTCACCGATCGCATCGAGAAGGGCTCCGGCTACGGCCGGCCCCATGGTCGAGAGTGTGGTGGTCACGGGGTGGTAGGCGTAGCAGAAAACGAGGTCCGGAACGAAGGATCGCGCGTGGTCGACCAGTTCGCGATCAGTCAGTGCAGCAATGTCGGGGCGCGCGGCGCGGGCGGCGTCCGCGCGACGCTTCGCCTCCTCTGCCTCGGGAAAGGTGTCGGTGGTCAGTGCCCACGCGGTCTTGTCGGCCAATCCTGCAGTGAGTCGGTCGTTCTGGTGCCAGGGCTGTTCGACGTATTCCGGGATGTCGGGGTGATCGCCGACCCACAGGCTGTTCCAGACCGGAACGGTCAAGCCCGGCAGGCGGGCTCCGTTCAGCTCGGTCATCGAGAAGTTGGTGTAGTGGTAGCCGCCGAAGTTGCCGATGATCTGTGGCATGGTCTCGTCGATCTCGGAGGCCAGGTGAGTGCCGAGGTGTTCCACATATCCTTCGCGCCAGCCGATGTTGAGGCCCTTGTTCCAGACAAGGGTCACATTCAGGGGACTCGACGGGTCGGGAAGTACTTCCCCGGCGTTGGCTCGGGTGTACACCGGGTACCGCTCGCTGAACTCCCAGTCGGTGATCCAGCTGTCGCGATCGTTCTCGACGCTCACTGAGTGCTCCTCTGCCGTTGATGCCGGACTGTATTTCAAGTCACACTATAGAAACTGTGGAGCAAAAGAAACATGTACAGAGATATTTTCCGGCAAGTCGCACGCATGTGACGACGGCGAAAATCTCCACAGTAACTTTATATGAAGTGTAGTAATGGTCACTGTCTTGTGCGAGACTCGGATCACATCCCTGGTCTTGGAGAGGAACTCCATGTTCGAAAAAGTCCTCGTCGCCAATCGCGGAGAGATTGCTGTCCGTGCTTTCCGTGCCGCCGTCGAACTCGGCGCCTCGACGGTTGCGGTCTATCCTTTCGAGGATCGAAACTCCGCTCATCGCGCCAAGGCCTTCGAGGCGTACCAGATCGGTGACCCGGGAAACCCGGTCGGCGCTTACCTTTCGGTCGACGCTGTCATGGCTGCGGTACGTGAGTCGGGAGCCGACGCGGTGTATCCCGGATACGGATTCCTTTCGGAGAACCCGGCATTGGCAACGGCGTGCAAGGATGCCGGCATCACCTTCGTCGGTCCATCGGTCGAGGTCCTCGAGCTCACCGGTGACAAGTCCCGGGCGATCGCCGCAGCGAAAGCGGCCGGGTTGCCGGTCTTGGCTTCGTCGCCTCCGTCCGACGAGCCGGACGTGCTGATCGACGCGGCCCGGGCCATGACTTTCCCCCTGTTCGTCAAAGCGGTCGCCGGTGGCGGTGGACGTGGAATGCGCAGAGTGCCTGCGCCGGAGCAACTCCGAGACGCGATCGAGGCAGCCTCGCGTGAAGCGAAAGCCGCATTCGGTGACGGGACCGTGTTCCTCGAACAGGCGGTCATCGATCCCCGGCATATCGAGGTGCAAATCCTCGGCGATTCGAGTGGGGAAATCATCCATCTGTTCGAGCGGGACTGCTCACTGCAGCGACGTCACCAGAAGGTCGTCGAAGTGGCGCCCGCACCCGGTCTCGATCCCGAACTCCGGCAACAGATGTGTGCCGATGCGGTGGCCTTCGCTCGACACATCGGCTACACCTGCGCCGGCACTGTCGAGTTTCTGCTCGATCCGCACGGAAACTACGTCTTCATCGAGATGAATCCCAGAATCCAGGTGGAGCACACCGTCACCGAGGAGATCACCGACGTGGACCTGGTGACGTCGCAACTGCGGATCGCATTCGGTGACACCCTGGCCGATCTGGGTCTGAGCCAGGACGACATAGAAATCCGGGGGTCGGCGATTCAATGCCGGATCACCACGGAGGATCCAACCGACGGATTCCGTCCCGACACCGGTGAGATCACCGCCTACCGCACACCGGGAGGATCGGGTGTGCGATTGGACGGCAGCGTCGGAGTCGGATCGGAGATCAGCCCTCACTTCGACTCGATGCTCGTCAAGATCATCTGCAGAGCAGCAGATTTCGCGACGGCCTGTGCTCGCTCCCGGCGCGCGGTCACCGAGTTCCGGGTGCGAGGAGTCGCGACCAACATTTCGTTTCTGCAAGCGGTCCTGGAAGATCCGGACTTTCTCGCATGGAACGTCGACACGAACTTCATCGAGGGCCATCCACTTCTGTTGACGCAGAACGTCTCTGCAGACCGCGGCTCTCGTATTCTTCGGTATCTCGCAGACGTGACCGTCAACCGCCCGCACGGGGAACGTCCGTCGCCGGTGTACCCCGTCGACAAGCTTCCTCCCATCGACGCTCACACAGCCCCGCCTGCAGGCTCCCGCGATCGGCTCCGTGCACTCGGCCCGGCCGGCTTCGCAGCCGATCTTCGCTCGGCCTCCGCTCTTGCAGTGACCGATACGACGTTTCGGGACGCTCATCAATCGCTGCTGGCCACGCGGATACGCACCCGTGATCTGGTGGCCGTGGCACCCCACGTCGCGCGACTGACACCGCAGCTGTTGTCGGTGGAGGCGTGGGGTGGTGCAACGTACGATGTTGCGCTGCGCTTCCTGCACGAGAATCCGTGGGAACGGCTCGCGCTGTTGCGATCCGCGATGCCCAACATCTGTCTCCAGATGCTGCTGCGCGGCCGGAACACCGTGGGATACACGGCTTATCCGGACAGCGTCACGCATGCTTTCGTGGCGGAGGCGGCCGAGACCGGTATCGACATCTTCCGAATCTTCGATGCTCTGAACAATGTCGATCAGATGAGGCCCGCGATCGATGCGGTGCGTGATACCGGTGTCGCGGTGGCGGAGGTGGCAATGTCCTACACCGGTGACCTGGCCGATCCGGGCGAGAGCCTCTACACCCTCGACTACTATCTCCGGTTGGCCGAGGAGATCGTCGAGGCGGGAGCTCATGTTCTGGCCGTCAAGGACATGGCCGGCCTGCTGCGTCCGGCTGCGGCAGCCACCTTGGTCACCGCCTTGCGGTCACGGTTCGACCTCCCCGTGCACCTGCACACCCACGACACACCGGGCGGCCAGTTGGCTACCTATTACGCCGCGTGGCAAGCGGGAGTAGACGCTGTGGACGGCGCAAGCGCGGCGCTCGCCGGCACGACGAGCCAGCCGGCACTGTCGGCCATCGTGGCCGCAACCGAACACACCGATCGCGCAACCGGCCTCGATCTCGGCTCGGTATGCGACCTCGAACCGTACTGGGCTGCAGTGCGATCGGCGTATGCGCCCTTCGAATCCGGACTGCGGGCACCGACGGGACGGGTGTACACGCACGAGATCCCGGGTGGCCAACTCTCCAATCTCAGGCAGCAGGCGGCCGCATTGGGACTTGCGGAGCGCTTCGAGGACATCGAGGAGGCGTACGAAGGTGCAGACCGCATTCTGGGGCGGATCACCAAGGTCACACCGTCCTCGAAGGTCGTGGGGGACCTGGCGATGGCTCTGGTCGGTGCAGATGCCACCGCAGCGGAATTCGCTGCCGACCCGTCGAGCTACGACATTCCAGGATCGGTCGTCGACTTCTTCCGTGGTGATCTCGGCACGCCGGCCGGAGGTTGGCCCGAACCGCTGCGGAGTCGGGCGCTGAAGGGGAGGGCAGAGGCCTCCCCGCAGGTTTCGGTCGGTGCCGCGGATCGAGCGGCTCTGGCAACGTCGGGACGCGAGCGGCAAGAGACGTTGAACAGGTTGCTGTTCCCGGGGCCAGCTGCTGAGTTCGAGCGACACCGCGACAGCTACGGCGATACGTCGCAGCTGTCGACCAATCAGTATTTCTACGGGTTGCGACAGGGCGAAGAACATCGAGTCGTGCTCGAACCGGGGGTGGAATTGCTCATCGGATTGGAGGCGATCTCCGATCCCGACCCCTCGGGAAGTCGAAATGTGTTGTGCGTCCTCAACGGTCATTTGCGGCCGGTGCGTGTGCGTGATCGGAGCATCGAGAGCGCCTCACGGTCCGCCGAGAAGGCAGACCGCACCGATCCTGCTCATCTGTCCGCACCTTTCAGCGGCGTGGTGACGCTGTCGGTGAAAGAGGGTGACACCGTGGACAAGGGGGAGTCGGTCGGATCCATCGAAGCGATGAAGATGGAAGCGACGATCACCGCGACCACCACAGGCGTTGTCACCCGAGTGCTGATCGGCGGCGGGGCACCGGTCGAGGGCGGTGACCTGTTGTTGGTGGTAGGGGCCTAGGGCCCTCAGGGACCCTGCACGAGGGCGGCCGCAACGGCCTCCACGTGCAGGGTGGTGCTTCCGAACAGGAGCTCGCTGGTTTTGGCCCGACGAAAGTACCTGTGCAATGGGTGTTCCCACGTGAAGCCGATGCCCCCGTGGATCTGGATTGACTCCTCGGCGGCGAACGTAGCGGCCCGCGAAGCGAGCACTCGCGCGGTGGCCGCAGCGACGGAGAACTCCGGGCCGCGTCGCGTGTCGGCTCCCGCGGCGTCGAGCAGAGCGGCCTCGGCCAGTTCGATCGCGATCGACATGTCGGTCAGACGATGCTTGATCGCTTGGAACGACCCGATGGCCCGGCCGAATTGTCGCCGGGTCTTCGCATAGTCCACCGACATCTCCAGGCAGGCCCGCGCCGCGCCCACTTGCTCGGCGGCAAGTGCCGTGATCGCCACTGCTTGCGCTGTGTCGAGACCGGCCGACATGTCTGCGCCGGTGATTCGGTGCGCGAGGGCACCGGAGAATTCGACGCGAGCAAGCCCTCGGGTGAAATCCAATGTTTCTCGGCGAGTTCGGATAACTCCCTCTGCGTGTGCGTCGATCGCAGCGAGGTGAGGTCCGTCCGATCCGTTCGCGACCACGAGCAACACATCGGCATCGGAGCCGTCGACGACGGACTCCTGGGCACCGTCGAGAACGACGGTGTCGGAATCCTGTACGCGCGCGGTGACGAGCGACGTGCCGAAGGGAAATCCCGTCACGAGCGCTGCAGTGGCGGAGCCATCGGCGATCGGCGGGAGGTACTGCGCGCAGGCAGCATCGGAACCGGCATGCAGCAGAGTGAGCCCGGCCAAGATCACCGACGAGAAGTACGGAGCACTTCCGAGAGATCGACCGAGTTCGGACATCACGACAACAGTGTCCTTCAGCGTGAAGCCCGCACCGCCGACGTGTTCGGGGAACGGAATCTCGGTCAAGCCCATCTCCAGAAGCGCAGGCCATACATCCCGTCCTGCGGCAGTTCTGGACAAGGACGCGCGCAGACTACTGCTCAGGTCCTGCTGTTCTTCGGACAGTTCGAGTCTCATACGAGGCCTTCCCGTGGTTCACGCGGCAAGCCGAGTCCGCGTTCGCCGATGATGTTGCGCTGAATCTCGTCCGAGCCCCCGGCAATTCGGTAGCCGGGTGCGCCGAGAAGATGCTCGGTCCAGGCGAAGGTGTCGGGCACCCCGGTGTCGGCCAGGATGCTCGGCCCGAGGAACGACGCCGCGGCGTCGCCGATTCGCTTGAGGTTCTGAGTCCAGACCAGCTTGCCGATGGAACCCTCCACGCCCGGGACCGCCCCGGCCAACTCTCGCTCGGCGTACCGGGCTACCAGCAACGCCGCGGCTCGCTCGTAGATCGCCGCGTCGGCGAGCTGCTGGCGAACCAGTGGGTCGTCGGTTATGCCCAAAGTCTTTGCCAGCCGGACCAAGTCGGCACTGTTTCCTCCGGCGCTGACAATTCCTGCGCTCGAACTTCGCTCGAAGCCGATCGTCGTGAGTGCGACAGTCCAGCCGTCCCCCTCGGCTCCGAGGCGCAGCGAGTCCGGCAATTCGACATCGGAGAAGAACACTTCGTTGAAGGTCGAGCCACCGGACATCTGGCGGATCGGTCTGATATCGACACCCGGGGTGTGCATCGGCACCATGAATGCCGTCATACCCCGGTGTTTCGGGACTGTCGTATCGGTGCGGGCGATGAGTAGACCCCATTCCGAGAACTGGGCTCCCGAGCTCCACACTTTCTGGCCGTTCACCCGCCAGCCACCGTCGGTTTTCGTTGCCTTGGTGGACAATCCGGCGAGGTCGGAACCGGCTCCGGGCTCCGAGAACAGCTGACAACACAGTTGTTCGGCCCGCAGAAAGGACGTGACGAACTGCTGCTTCTGCTCGTCCGTGCCCAGGGCATGAATTGTCGGGGCCACCAGTTCGACAGTGACAAGGACGCTTTCGTGCCGGTCCGGCGCTGCGAAGTCTCGCTCGAGCCCGAGGAACGCGCGCTCGTGGCTTGCGGTCAACCCCGGACCGCCCCATTCCGGAGCCCACGTGATGGCTCCGAAGCCGGCGTCGACGCGCACCCCCTGCCAGCGTTTGGCTGCGTCGATGAGCTGCTGCTCCTCGACGTGGCTGCGATCGTGGAAGATCGCGTAATTCGAATCGGTCGATTCGTTGCTTCGCCGCGCCAGGTTTTCTTCGAGCCATGCCTCGGCCTTCTCGGTGAAGGCCCGAACGTCGATACCGCGATCATCCGGCGTCATGCCTTCTTGCCTCCTGCCATCTCGGCAATACGTGCCTCGACTGCAGACTTCGAGTCCGGGTGTTCGGACAGGCGCAGTGTGAACGTCTGTTCCAGCTCGTATCCGCGCTTGAGATCGAGGTCCTCGCAGCCGTTGAGCGACTTCTTCGCCAGGGTGAGTGCGTAGCGGCTCTTCGACGCAATGGATCGCGCACGTGTCATGGCCGTGGCCGGACAGTCGTCATGTGGGACGACCTCGATCGGTGCGCCCCACCTGCGCAGGGTTTCGGCGTCGACAGCTTCGGCGGTGAAGAACATCCGCCGCATGGCTTGCTGCGGCAGCATTCGGGCCGTGAACCGGCCGCCGCCGAGCACACCGACCCCCATTTCCGGCAGGCCGAAGGTCGCTCGCTCCGACGCGACCACCAGATCGCAGACCGAGGTCAATCCGAATCCGCTTCCGAGGCATGGGCCGTTGACGGCCGCGATCACCGGGAGTGCGCAGTCCAGCACTCCGAAAATCGCTCGGCGCGCTTCCCGCATCTCGATCTCTCCGCCGATCGAATCCATGACCCGAAAGCTTCCGAGATCGTTTCCGGCGCAGAATATTCGGCCACGACCGGTCAGCACCACAGCGCGAATATCCTGGTTGTCCGACAGTGCCTCGAAGACCGTAGCGATCTCCCCGTACATCTGCGTGTCGATGGCGTTGACCTTGCCGCGGGCCAATTCGACCACTGCGATGCCGGGTTCCGGCTCGGTCACCGTGAGATGTTCGATTCCATCAGGCTGGAGAGGCATTGGGATGTCCTATCTTTCGTGTGCTGCGGCAAAGGTCATCGCAGCCATCTGCGGCGGCACCGTGACGCGGTTCTGCGTCCAGTTGCGCAGCGCGAACTTCTGAATTTTTCCGCTTGCCGTCTTGGGCAGCGAATCTACGATGAACAGGCTTTCCGGAATTTTCTGCATGGCGATTCGGCGGTGCACGAGGAACTCACGCACCTCCTCGAGACTCAGGTCTCGGTGCTCGCGGGTGACGACGAATGCGCAACCACGTTCTCCCGTCACAGGATCGGGACCTGCCACCACGGCAATCTCGAGCACGTCGGGGTGTGCGCCGAGCTCGTTCTCCACGTCGTAGGCGCTGACTTTTTCACCCGACCGGTTGATGATGTCCTTGATTCGCCCCACCACATGGAGGGCACCGTTGGCGTCGAAGCGGCCGAGATCACCGGTACGGAAAAATCCGTCCTCGGTGAACGCCGCCGTATTGAGAGAGGCATCGAGGTAGCCGAGAAAGGTGTCCGGTCCACGCCATAGAATCTCGCCGACGTCGCCGGTCTGCGCGAGTCCACCGTCGGCATCGGTCACCATCACCTCGGTCGACTCGATGGGGCGACCGTCGGATTTCATCCGCAGGGCAGGCGGGTCCCACCGGTCCGCTGTGGTGACCGACGGCCCCTCGGTGGCCCCGTACATCCGAACGACGGTGCCGAGGCGGGTGGTGGCCGCCGCGGTCAGAGCATCGGGGATGTCGGCTCCACCGCAGACTATGTACCGGATCGACGGGGTCGACGAGTCGGTCGCCTCGGCGGCATCGAGCAAGCCTCGAAGGAACGGCGTCGAGAAGATCATGAAGCTGCACCGTTCGTCGATCACTCGCTGCAACGCCGTCACCGGATCCCAGTCGGCCTGCAACACCACGGTTGCGCCCACTACGAACGGGAGAACCAGAGCGCAGTTGACTCCGGTGATGTGCGTGACCGGAGACGGATTGAAGACTACGTCGGTTTCGTTCAGTCCGAACCACCGCGCCATCGAAAGGTTTTCGTAGACCAGCGTGTTGTGGCTGTGCAGTACGCCTTTGGGGTCTGCGGTCGTCCCCGACGTGTAGAGCAACAAGCAGACGTCGTCGGGCGACGGAGAAGTCGCAGCATCGAGGTCGGCGACCATCGAGTCCGTGACCTCGCCGATCAGGTCGGTCCACCTCGTGCCAGGTCGGTCGTCCACGTAATCGCCAACGGTGACAATCGATTCGAGGTCCGGTAGTTCGGCGGAGAGATCGCTGTACATGTCGGTGACGTCGACCCCGTGCAACTCCGCGGGTACGAAGGCGATCCGCGCCCGCGACTGACCGAAGATGAATCGCAGCTCACGAAACCGGTAGATCGGCACGATCGGATTGGCGATGGCTCCGAGCTTCATCGCGGCATGGAATACGACGATTGCCTCGGTGCAGTTGGGGAGTTGGAATGCGATCACATCGTCGGAGGTGATTCCTCTGGCGTGCAAGGCAGCCGCCAGACGAGTCGCGTCACGGTC
>NZ_LVCU01000388.1:0-2643 GCF_001647185.1 Rhodococcus sp. EPR-147 | reverse complement strand
ATCGGAAGATCTCTCCACAGCCCGCGTTCGCGATACGTCCGGGCGAGGTCGATGTCCGGCGGCCGAGTCGGCAACATGGTCGGCTCCTGCCCTAGTCCCTCAGTTTTCTGACAATCACTACAGTAACTAAGCTATCAAACTATGTATAGAGTTAGCCCGCATCACACCGAGAACAACGATGTCAGGTCATAGACATGACAGCTGAGGAGAGCACCGCTCCGCGGGTGCGGTCGCCCAAGGTCTCCGCGAGGATCGCCAACATCATCGCGGACCGGATCCTCGACGGGGGCGTCGTGGAGGGGGAGCGGTTGCCCACGGAAAAAGACATGATGGCCGAGCACGGTGTTGCTCGGACCACGGTCCGTGAAGCGCTGCGGTTGCTCGAAAGCCGTGATCTGGTCACCATCAAGTCGGGGATCGGCGGCGGCCCTGTGGTCAAGCGACCGAGGCTCGAATCGCTCGGCAACACCATGAAGCTGTTCCTGCAGTTGGACGGGGCCAACATCAGCGATGTCATAGATGCCCGTCTGATGCTCGAGCCCATCATCGCTCGCGAGGCCGCGACGAATGTGAGCGACGAGCAGATACAGCACATGCAGAGTGCTCTCGACCGAATGCGTGAGGACCCTGGTGATTACGGAAATTTCCAGGAGAACAATGCAGAGTTCCAGCGGGGGGTGTACGACGCGGCCGGAAATCCGGTCCTGAACATCCTGATGGAAACTCTCTGGTTGTTGGTACGTGACGCCGAACCGAACGAGCATCCTCTCGCGACGCGGCTTGCGGCTATCGAGATGCAGCAGGACGTTCTCGACGCGCTGAGCTTGCGCGATCCCGACGCTGCTGCGGCCACGATGAGCGCGTTCGTCGGCGAATCGGCGAAGTACTACCGCCGCCGCCTGCGGGCCATCATTTCCCGTCCGGTTCGGTGGCAGATGTAGATCGCGAGGTGGTGTCGGAGCGGATCTCGTCGCTGACTCCATCGAGCTGACGGTGTGAGTCGGCGCAGTGCTCGGTTTCCAGTGCTCACTCGATGTGCTCTCCGTCCAGTCGGCTTTCGACAGTGCCGCTGGACGCTCGGAGTGGACCGACGCCGGTGAAGAGAACCGACGCTCCTGCCGTCAGAAGCTCGGGAAGGCTGTTGTTCTCGTCGATCAGCCAATGCTCGTACGCCGAGATCGCCACCCCCAAGAGCATCCATCCGACAGTGCGCGGAAGATGGTCGCCGGGGTCGGAGTTCGTCCGTGCTGCCACGTATTCGGCGATGACCTGACGCCAGCCCTCGTACATCACCATCGAGTAGCTCTGCAGTGCTGGATTTCCCAGGATCAGTGCCATGCGCTGACGGTGTACGGCGGCTTCTTCCTTGGGAAATGTGTTGAACTGCAACAGGGCCGAGTGCAGTCCGTCCGCGAGTCCGACACTGCCGGGCAGGTCGTTCAGATGCGTCCTCAATGCCGTGAGTTGAGCGTCGAAATCGCCCCAGGGAACTGCGTTCTTGGACGGGAAGTAGCGAAAGAACGTGCGCCTCGCGATGCCCGCAGCATCGGCTATGTCGTCGACGCTGGTCTCCTCGAATCCCTTGGCGGCGAACAGTTCGATTCCGAGATCGCTCAGCTCGCCCCGCGTTGTGGACGGGCGCCTACCTGGCTGACTGGACGGTTTTGCGCTCCTGACCATTTTCTTCTTTCCATTCTCTGGTTTTCTGCACTCAGTGTCATTATGTTGGTGACCCAAGCCACTGTCGACTCCGATTGTGGTCCGAACAACCTCAGGAGGTTTCCGATGTCGAAGAACAACGAGAACGCTGTAGTCGATACGGCAGTCGTCGACTCCGATCTGGTCGAAGAGTCGTTGGTCGAGGAAGTATCCATCGACGGCATGTGCGGCGTGTACTGATCATGACCACTGCGGTGCGCGAGGACCTCGACGAGTTGGACCTGGATGTGCGGTGGATTCTGCATCCGCAGGTGGCGTTGCGGCCGGAGTCGTTCGGGGCGCTGCTCTACCACTTCGGAACTCGCAAGCTCTCGTTCCTGAAGAACCGCACGATCGTGGCGATCATCGAATCGCTGCCCGACCACCCGGATATGCGGTCGGCGATCGCGGCTGCGGGAATCACCGAGTCGCAGTCGGCACCGTACGTCACGGCACTCGCGACGCTGGCCCGCTCGAACATGATCACTCGCCCGTAAAGCCCTGACCTATCGCAGAAGAGGACTTCCGCCCATGACCTCCACCCTCGAAAGACCAGCTCCGGTAGGAAAACTGGTCGATCAATTCGAACTCGGACTCGACGCCCCCATCTGTCTGACGTGGGAGTTGACGTACGCCTGCAACCTTTCCTGCGTGCACTGCCTGTCCTCGTCGGGTCGCCGTGACCCGCGCGAACTCAGTACCGAGCAGTGCAAGTCGATCATCGACGAGCTGCAGAAGATGCAGGTGTTCTACGTCAACATCGGTGGCGGTGAGCCGACGGTGCGGTCGGACTTCTGGGAGCTCGTCGACTATGCGACTGCGCATCAGGTGGGGGTGAAGTTCTCCACCAACGGGGTCAAGATCGACAAGAAGGTCGCGGCGCGTTTGGCTGCGTCGGATTACGTGGATGTGCAGATCTCCATCGACGGCGCGACGGCAGAGGTC